>CAWZYW010000492.1:0-2782 GCA_963966255.1 uncultured Salinispira sp.
ATCTACGCTTGAGCCTGGGGGCTTCGGATCTGAGCGCCGAGGTCTTTTCCTACAACGATATGCCTACGGGGAAAGCGACCCGGAGCTGGAGAACTTCAGCATCGACATGGAGCGGGAGGACCTGATCCCGGTTATCCGGGAGATCCTGGCCATCAACCCGGATATCAGATTTATGGCATCCCCCTGGTCGCCGCCGGCTTGGATGAAGAACAATCGCAACAGCAAGGGCGGCTCGCTTCTGCCCGAGTACTACGGCTCATATGCGCAGTATTTTGTGAAGTACGTTCAGGCCATGGCCGCCGAAGGCATCCGCATCGATGCGGTGACCATCCAGAACGAGCCCCATCACGACGGCAACCAGCCAAGCATGTACATGACCTGGCAGGATCAGGCCGAGTTTATCCGCGACCATCTGGGCCCGGCCTTCGCCGAAGCGGGAATCGATACGAAAATCATCATCTGGGATCACAACGCCGACAATCCCGAATATCCCATTAATATCCTCAACGATGAGGCGGCCCGGCAGTACGTCACCGGTTCGGCCTTTCACCTGTACAACGGAGGCATCGGCGCCCTCTCCCGGGTCTACAACGCCCATCCGGACAAACGGATCTACTTCACCGAGCAGTGGTACGGTCCCGACAGCGACTACGGCTCGTTTATGTGGCATGTTGAGAATGTGTTTATCGGCGCCATGAAGAACTGGAGCTCGGTTTCCCTGGAGTGGAACCTGGCCGCCGACCCGAATTTCGATCCCCACACCGTCGGTGGCTGCGACTCCTGCATGGGCGCGGTGACCATCGACGGGAACGAGGTGACCCGCAATCCCGGCTTCTATCCGACGGCCCACTTCGGACCCTTCGTCCCGGCGGGCTCCCGGCGCCTGAGCGCCAACGCCTCCGGTCGGGACTTGAACGCCATCGCCTTTCTGACTCCCGAGGGTGCGGTAGTGGTGGTAGCCCAGTCCAACGCCGGTGAACAGCGGATCCTGAGCATCGAGGTGGAGGGGCAGTACGCTCAGGTCAGGCTTCCCGCCCGTTCAGTGGGGACCTTTGTGTTCCGATGATGCGGCGGACCAGAATATATGCGCCACTTGCGGGGAATACCCCGCCGTCTGCGTGATATACTCATTCGATCTTCTCGTTAAGGAAAACAATCATGAAAAGCAAAGCCTTGATGATCCTCCTCGTTCTCCTGGGCATTCTGGTCCTGGCGGCGTTCACATCGCCGGATGCCGATTCCTATAAAGAGTATATTACCCGCTCTTCGGGGCGGCAGCAGGGAGTGTTAAATGCCCTGGCCGAAGGCGCCGGCAACCTGCAAGAGCTGGCCCTGTATGAGTACGACGAATATCTGTTCTTCTCCCGGGTGAGCACCTACCGGGGCACCGAGGAGAAAAACTACCTGGGCCTCTTCGGTCTGTGGATCCCCCTGCCATAGTGGCATGAACAGCCGGGCGACTCGGATACCGGGAGCGGAGCGCTGAATCCGATCAGTTAGGCCTGGCTCTTCGCGGCGAAATAGCTGAAAGGCACGATAAGGGCCAGGTAGCTCATAGATGCGATGAAGATCGGCAATCCTCCGGCGAACCCGGTCATCCGCAGAAGAATGGTCACCACGATAATGCCCAGGCCGGCTCCCCTGGCGAACTGGAATGTGCGGTATGCGGCTTCGAAGAGCTTGAGCTTCTCCGCCTCGTCCATGCTGCCGATGAAATCCTTCTGAAAGCGGAACGTGGCCGGATCGCCTTTGAGCCGCGAGTCGTGCTTCTGAACCAGCTTGACCATGAGGATGCCGATTACCGTCGTGCCTACGGCGATTCCCAGGAACAATCCGAGCTTCACCCAGAGCAGGGGCTGATCCGCGGCGTCGAAACTCATCCCGAAAATCATGAAATTCAGGACCATCAGGATCCCGTTCAATGTGCCGGCGGCGTTTAAATGCTTGTTCGCCTGTTTTTCCATGGCTTCGACGGTCTCGTCATCCCGGCCCTCGAGCCGGGAGAGGACCGCCCGGCCTTTGAAGAACAGGATGATTTCCGGGATTAACAATGCCGCCCCACTCCGGCCAGGATGTACAGGCTGTTTTCGTACAAGGCCCGGGAAATCGCCGGCATGATCCGGGTGATGATGGCTTCCTGGCCCCGGAACATAATCAATGCCGCCAGGGCTCCCAAGAGGCCGCCGACCAGCATCATGGCCGCCAGTCTGGCGATGGTTTTCTTATCCATTGGGTTCCTCCTCCCGATAGTCGAACAGTTCTTCCACCGGTACGCTGAATATCCGGGCCAGTTTCAGAACCAGGGTAATGGATGGATTGTACTCCCCCCGTTCGATTGAGCTGATGGTCTGCCGCGATACCCCGGCGAGGTTTCCCAGCTCCCCCTGGTTGATGCCCAGCTTAGCTCGCTGGACCTTCAAAGTATTGGTTAACGGCATACTCCCTCCGCTATCTCGGTTTCCGCATGCTCGCCGGTCAGGATTTTCCCAGGATCCGCTCGGAATTATAGATCCTGCTGGTCAGCCAGGTCAGGGCGATGACGATGAGAAGATTCACCGATACGGTGATCAACAGGGCCTGGATGCTGGCCTGGCTCAACAGTATGGCCTTGATGCTGAATATCAGATTGAGCACCGGCACGGCGTACAGGGAAAGGGAGCTGGCGGGGTCCATGCTCATGGTGATCACCCCGGTAAGAATAACCAGGATGTATATCGGTCCGATATACCCCTGGGCTTCCTTCATGCTCCCGGCCATGGATCCCAGCATCACGATGACGGTG
>CAWZYW010000493.1:0-2762 GCA_963966255.1 uncultured Salinispira sp.
TACCCATACCGAGCGCTTTTCTAAACTGATCGCCGGCAAGGAGCAGACCGCCACCTTGACCATCGAGGTAAGCCCCGCAGAGCGCGGCAGCGGCAATTCGGTAACCAGCCTCGTCGGCACCGATCTCCTGCCCGAGGCCATGCGCGAGGCGGCCCTGCGGGGACTTGAATCTTCCCTGGGCGGCGGCATCCAGTACGGCTATCCCTGCATCGACATCAGCGTGAAACTGACCTCTGTCGAATTCGACCCGGATACCGCCAGCGAGTTCGCCTATGAAGCCGCGGCCAGCATGGCCTTCGACAAGGCCTGTTCCAATGCCGCTCCGGTGATGCTGGAGCCGGTGATGCGCATCGATATCATGGCGCCAAAGGACTTCATCGGCGAGGTGGTGTCGGGCATGACCATGCGGGGCGGCATCGTCCAGGAAATCGAATCGCGGCCGGCGGTGGAACACATCCACGCCCAGGCACCGCTGGAAAAGATGTTCGGCTACTCCACGGCCCTTCGCAGCACCACCCAGGGCCGGGGCACCTTCGCCATGGAATTCAGCCATTTTCAGCAGAAGGTTTAGGAAGGGCCACGACCTGGCATGAGCGAGTCCCGCGACCCCGGGGATACCCGGGAAAACATCCTGATCGAGTCCACCCGGCTGTTCGCCCTCAAGGGCTTTGAAGCGGTGGGAATCAGCGAGATCTGCCGGACCTGCGGGATAACCAAGCCCAGCCTCTATTATTATTTTGCCGGCAAGGACGCCCTGCTCCTGGCGGTGCTCCAACGGGCTCTTGATGCCATGGCCGGGCATCTCGGAGAGACCCTTGATTACCACGGGGATATCAGCCGGGACGTGCGGGAGTTGTTTGCCGCCCTGTTCGCCTTCGCCGCATACATGCCTTCGGAGTACCGGGTTCTCATGGCCGGCATGTTCACCGGCAGCGAGAGCAGTGAACGCCGCATCGGAGCTGAGCTCTTCGACGATCTCATACAACGCTTTCGGGCTTTCTTCACCGCAGCCGCAGATGACCACGGCAACCTCCGGGCCAAGGATAGCTGGCTTGCATCAAGCTTCCTGGCCCAGGCCATGGCGCGCATTGTGTTCAAATCCGATGGCCTCAGCGGCGCTGACCGAGCCGATAAGGCGCTCACGGAAATCACCCAGAGCTTCCTCTACGGTATTTTCTGATGACCGAACCCATGCAGTGCAGACCGGGCTGCGGCGCCTGCTGCATCGCCATCTCCATATCTTCCCCCATTCCCGGCATGCCGAAGGGCAAACCCGCCGGAGTTCCCTGCGTGAATCTCGATGAAAGGCTGCGATGCCGCATCCACGGCAGTGATGAATATCCGGATGTCTGCGCCGGGCTTCGTCCCAACCGAGAGATGTGCGGAAGCAACCGGCAGGAAGCCCTGGAATATCTCACCCGCCTGGAAGAACTCACGACTCCCGAATAATTCATCAGGTTTATATGCGCTCCGAATTGAGGGAATTCCACGATTTTTGCGCTTCCCATTGACATACCTACCGTTCGGTATATATTATGCAGCCATCATCTATTGCCGCCGGATGCGGCGGAGGAGCATACTATGATCATGGAACAAACCGTAACCGGAGTCGCCGAAGGACTGATTTATCATATTTTCCCCCTGGGCATGCAGGGGGCATCGCGCAGCAACTTCGAGCAAGTTGTCCGCGGGCGGAATATCAAAAGCTTCGTTTCCTGGATTCCGCATCTAAAGCGCCGGGGTGTCAGCGCCGTCCTGTTCGGTCCGATCCTGCACTCGACCTCCCACGGGTACGACAGCATCGACTTGTATAAATTGGATCCCCGCCTGGGCAGTAACGAAGACTTCGCCGAGCTTTCCCGGGCACTTCATGACGAAGGCATCGCGGTGATCATGGATGCGGTGTGTAATCACAGCGGGAGGGATTTCTTCGCATTCCGGGATCTCCTCAAACGGCGGGAAGATTCACCCTACCGCCACTGGTACATGGACGTGGATTTCAGCATGCCGGGCCCCGCCGGCGACGGCTTTTCTTATGCCTGCTGGGACGGTCACCCTTCCCTGCCGAAGTTCAATCTGAGCAATCCGGAGGTTCGCGACTACCTGCTTGACGCCCTCGATCTGTGGATCGATGAGTTTCACATAGACGGACTGAGAATGGACGCCGCGGATGTTATCGATCCGTCATTCTGGCCCCAGCTTCGCCAGCGGGCCGACGGGAAATACCGACCCGAGGGGGAAATGGCATTTAACGGCGGCCGGTTCTGGATCATGGGCGAGATGGTTTTCGGTCGCTACTCTGATATCTGCGGCCCGGATCAGCTGGACAGCATCACCAATTACGAATTGTACAAGGGACTGTACAGCAGCCATAACGACGCCAATTACTTCGAGCTGGCCTGGAGTTTAAAACGTCAGTTCGCCGAAGACGGCATATACCGCCATCTCAAACTGTATAATTTTGTGGACAATCACGACGTGGAGCGCATTACCAGCCGCTTGAACAACGCCGCCCACCTCTATCCCCTGCATATTCTGCTTTTCACCGTGCCGGGTTTTCCCTCCTTGTATTACGGTTCGGAGACCGGGATTCCCGGCAAAAAGGAGGCCGGGGACTGGGAGCTGCGACCGGAGCTGGACAGCCAGCGACTTTTGACCAGCGGGTCCCACCCGGACCTGCTGCACAGCATCGAAAAACTCTCGCAGATCCGCCGGAACGAAGCGGCACTGCATGAAGGGGAATACTCTGAAGTGCTGGTGGC
>CAWZYW010000494.1:0-2754 GCA_963966255.1 uncultured Salinispira sp.
GGGGGATTGGGGTATAGTAAAATGGCAGCATAGGGTTTTTTCAGGAGGCCCTACAGTAAACGTGGCCGCCCAGAGGGGCAGGCCAGGCAGCATACTCGAGCATTACCGCGTCCTCCTGACCCTGCGGCGGCGATACGAGGTGCTGCGCCGGGGGAACCTGAAGTTTATCAGTTCGGTACGCCGCCGGGCGGATGTGGTGGCCTATTCCCGAAGCATGGGCAGCGGCTCAGGCGAAAGAGCGCTGATTGTGGTGAATCCTTCGGATGAAGCAATGAATTGGCCGGTGCCCCGGCGATTCCGTCGTTATTGTCTTGCATATGGCAATTACCAGGCTTCGAGCGCAGCGGCGGCCCCAGATGCTGCTGCCGGGCTTTTGCCGGAAGCCGTCGCGGGAAAGGCGCTGATTCTTGAGCCCTGGGAAGCCAGGGTGTATTTAGCTTAGATCAGTCCCCGGTAATACCATAATACGCAAAGCCCAGCTTCATGATCTCATCGTCAGTGAGTTTCCGTGAGTTCGGACGGTATGTTCGCAGCATTCCGGATTCAACATGTTTGAACGCTGCTCTTTGAGCAGCTTCGGTGAGATACCAGGTAGTTTTATCCCGCAGTGCGAGAGTGCCGGCGATGTATCGAATTTCATGGCTGGTCATGTACGGAAGGAAATCATCGCCTTCCATAGCCAGGAGAAGATCCTCCCGGCTCACGCCGCGAAGGGAGAAATGAATCGAGTCCGCCGTGTCGATGTAGTACCATAGATTCTCCCGGGGCGTGCGGTGCGGATGCCAGGTCATAAAATCCGACTGGTACACCCGGGTGCTGAGGCGATGCTCCAATGACCGGATAAATGCCAGATAATAACAGCTGCGGCCCAGGGCGAGAACATAGGGTCGCGCCATGGGGGCCCCGTTCATGTGCCAGATTTCATCGCTTTGGAGTTCGTCGAGCCGGTTTTTAACAAATTCAGATTCGGCATTTGAAGCCCAGTACCCCTTAAACACGTTCCAATCCATTAATCAGTTCCGGGTTGAAGGGATCGGGACGGTACCCTGAAAATCGATCCCGGGCCCTAAGAACCGCGGCGTCGAGAAGCGATTCGAGTTTTTTATGTGTCTCATAAGCGCCCATCAGATCGTACAAATCATATTGAATGGTGCGAAGCGTCGGAAAATCTTCTTCGGCTCCGATCTCGAGGGGAATCGAAGGATCAAGTGAACATCTTGTCATCCATTCTCCCAGCTCGAATCGGGTTGTGGCGGAATAGACCATGCCGGGACGCAAGTACTCGGGATCAGGGCATGCAAGCCAGAAAAGGATGGCCCCTCCGCCGGCGGCACGCGTCATGTAATACTTTTCCCAGGGGCGTTGACGGAAAAACGCATACTCGGGTTCGAATGACTCATCGCAGCGAAGCTCAATCCAGTTCATCCATCGCGGTGTGGCTACTGCGATGTCCGGTGCGGTTTTCGCAAGGTAACGAATCGCATGATCCTGCCATCTCGGCGCTGCATGGATGGGGCCGGCGAGAAACAGTAGCGGCCGGTCATCGACCACACACAGATGCTTCGGATTAATCACCAGGAGATCCCGATGGTAGGTGATTGAATGAGGGAATTTCATAGTGTTATTATAACACTAAGATGATATAGATCAATGCAGAGACCATCAATTTCAGGCGTTAATTTCTTCAAGCACCCGCAGCACTTCCGGAAGCACCTGCTTTTTCCTGGAGAGGATTTTCGGCAGGTCGAATAATCTCGGTCCCTTACTGTCGTAAATCAGGGTCTTCATGGCCCGCTCGTAGCCGCTGGAGATAAGCAAACTGTGCTGTTTGATCACGTCGGTGATCAGAAGCAGGGTCCAGTCCAAATTCCGCTCAAGGGCCACCGCGTCCAGCGCTTCGGCGAAGGCCTCGCTGAGATGGGATGCTTCTTCCAGGCTGATGACTTCCACCTGCCCGATACCGACGTCGCGGGAGAACTGGTGGTATGTCTTGAAATCCGCAAGAACGATATCCCTGGGATCCCGTTCTTTGAGGGCCTTGAGCTGACTGAACATTTCGACGGCGTATTCGTCACTGGCCAGTCCCGAAAGCAGTTCAAGCTCTTTCAGGGCTTTTTTATCCTCTGCGGTGGTGGTCGGGGACTTGAGATTTACGGTGTCGCTGATTATTCCCGACTGAAGCAGGATTGCGATGTGCCTGGGCACATCTTCGAAGTGCATGCGGAAATGCTGATAGACGATGGTGGACGAGGAACCCACCGGTTTTGAGGCGATGTATATCGGCGTATTGGTTTTTTCCGCGCCGAATCGGTGATGGTCAATTATTTCCACGATCCGTGCTTCCCTGGCACCGGGGACCGACTGGTGGATTTCATTATGATCCACCATGATAAGCTCCTTTACCGGCTTGTCGATAAAGCGCCGTCGGGTAACGATGCCCAGAAATTCATCACCTTCGAATACCGGAAGCCCCCGGTATTCGGAAGCCATCAGCCGCTGTTTCGCCTCATCGAAGCTCTCGCTGCTTTGTATCCTCGGCTGGCTGGTATTGGCAATGGTGCTCACCGGAACCGAAAGGCGGAGCAGGCGGATGCTTTCGGCGCTGTCGGTTCGTGACAGATATACCGATCCCCGGTAATCGCTGAAATCCGTATCGAGTTCGTCGGCGGATTCCAGTCCGGTGATGATAATCGCCGGCAGCTGGTTTTCCACCGCATGGGAAAGGATCTTGCGTCGGTTCCCGACCACCAGCAC
>CAWZYW010000495.1:0-2747 GCA_963966255.1 uncultured Salinispira sp.
GGTTCCACCGGTCCACAGTTCAAGCTGAGCTGCAAGCCGGCGTCCGTCGGCAAAGCTCTCCGAACGCTCAGCCAGGAGCCGGATTTCAGCCGGGTCGAGTTCATCCGCCGGGCGGTTTCTGGCGATATTCAGACCGAGATAGTTACCCAGCACATTGCCTTTATCACGGATCAGCGTGATTTCGGCGGCGCTGTCCTCCCGGTTCCAGCTCCACTCGATCTGGGAACTCAGACTTTCCAGGCGTTCCTGCTCCTCGGCGGCTTCGACGCGTGCCGTCTCGAGCGTCGCCTCCAGGTCGGCGATGCGCGAAGCGATCTGTTCGCTCCGGTCAACAAAGTTTTCAGCACGGTCCATCGTATCCGCCAGGGCCTGGCCGGTCTCGCTGAGAAGCAGTTCCGCCTCACTGATTAAGGCCGGAAGGGCATCGATGCGGGCCTGTTGGGAGTCCGAGGCTTCATCGAGAGCCCTGAGCCGGGACAGTTCGTCCCTGAGAACCGTGAGATTCTGCTCCTGCTGCTGATAGGTCCGCTGAGCTTCGATGAGCTCCCGGCGAAATGCCTGCACCACTTCGTTACTCTGCAGGAGGAAGTTCCGATATGCGTAGAGCTCATCCATAAGTTCCATGAGGGATGCCCCGCGGCTTTCCATATCCCGCAGCTCCCGCAGCAGGCGGTTTCCCATGATATTCAGATATTCGTCCACCGCCTCCCGACGCTGTCCGTTCCAGAAGAGGGTCTGTACCAGAAGTTCCCTGAGGGAAAGATCGTCGGGGTTCGCCGCCAGGCGGTTCCGGTATTCCTCGATGACCTGGTTTTTCAATCCCTGTCGCAGGTTGTAGGCTTCGATATAGCTCGCAAGCTGGGGATTACTGCCCAGGATTTCTTCCAGGCTGTTTATCACCTCATCGGCATCCGCCTGGCGGCCGTCGGCCTGGTAGGCTTCGCTCAGTCCCAGATAGAACTGCAGATATTCGGGGAAGCGCCGGGTTCCCTGCTCGTACACATCAGCTGCGTAGGAAGGATAGGAATTGGTTAAATACACCTGGGCCAGTTCCTCAATCTTGTCGGGATCATCCAGGGCCTCTTCCAGTGCTTCCCGGAGAATGGTAAGCCCCTCCTCGACACGGCTGTTCCAGAGGTAGGTCAGACCGAGATTCACCTTAAGGGTGAAATTATCCGGGTCTGCGGCGAGCCCAAGGTTATACAGGCGATAGCTTTCGGTGAAGCGATTGGTCCAGGCGGCGATTTTCGCCGCCTCGGCGATGGTTTCCACGTCGCCGGGATACAGCTCAAGGTAGCGATTGAATGCGGTCAGGCCTTCTATGACATCGCCTTTCCAGATACGGTTCTTTGCGATGAGCAGCAGGACTTCCGGATTCTCCGGCTCGTACGCCGCTCCCCGAAGCAGGTATTTCAGGGCATTTAAATAATCGCCCAGCAGGGAGTACACCTGGGCGATGCTCAGGTATACCTGGATGTTTTCCGGATCCTGGGTGATGAGGTACTCATACTCGTTGATGGACCGATACGGGTTATCGATGCTCCGGTCGTCAATGTCGCCGGGGAACTTTTCCGGAACCAGTTCGCGGTTAATAACCGCAGCCTCGTCCAGGAGGAAAAAACTGTCCAGGAAGAAATAGAATTTACTGTCGTACCGCCGCTTCTCGTCCACCAGGAATCGGATCCGATGAATGCCCGCTTCGAGCTGGAGCCGATCTGCCAGATACCAGAAATTGGTGGCGCTGAACTGCTCGGCAACTGCAACGTCCTCCCGGTACACCGCCTGCTCGGGACCGTCATCAAGCTGAAATTTTATCGGGCTTACGTAGGAAGGGAAAATCTGATCCCGGGGTCCCGGCGGAGTTCCAGCCATCCAGAGTTCGTAGCTGCCGGATTCTTCGACCAGAAAAACATATTCGGCGAAATAGCGCTGTCCGGCCCCCAGGGCGGTAAAACGGTTGAGCTGGAGCATTCTCTGGCCGCTGCTGGAATAATCCAGGATAGCCTGCTGCGCGAAATTAGTGGACACCGCATCTTCGGCCTCCACATAAATCAGTCCCGGCTGTTCCTTCGGATATACGATGCCCGAGCTGTCCACCAATTGTTCGGGGGCCTGAGTCTCTTGCTCCCCGGCATCTCCCTCGCTTTGGGCGCTCAGCACCGGAATCATCAAAATTCCGAGAATCAGACAAACCCATGCTTTTCGTAGCGAAATCATCGTATGGAACCACCTTTTTTAAACATGCCGGAAAACCTGTTTGGTCCGGAGTAATCGGGAATAGTATAGTCCAAAGCTCCCGAGGGAACAAATACTCATTGGCAAGGGCTATCGGCCATGAAATCAGCAGTTTTCGGAGCACTTACTTTTATTTAGCGGGAATTCTCCATACAATGGAAGCATGCCCAGGATACTGCGGCGGCTCATTGAAATCGCCGGCGCCATCGCCATTGTTGTGCTTCTCGACCTGTTCACCCCGGCCACCGGCGGTTTCGCGGATATCTACGGATTGCCGTATCTGCTGATTCCCCCGCTGTTCGCGGCATTTTACAGTCTGAACATCGGGCTTATCAGCCTCCTGATAATGACCGCAGCCCGGGCTGGCCCGGTGGCACTGTTTTTGTTTCCCTCTATCGCCTATGCCGATGCGCTATCCCGACTGCTCGAGGCATATCGAATCTCCTATCCCCTGAGTATCTTTTTCGCGCTTATTTTCTGCGGCATTCTCCAGGTTGAGGAAAAGCGAACTG
>CAWZYW010000496.1:0-2743 GCA_963966255.1 uncultured Salinispira sp.
CCCAGAATTCATCAGGGGATGATCGCCCAGCGGCTGTCTCGCAAAATCCTCCCTATGGGCGGCGTGCTTGAGCCTTCGCTGGAGATAGACGGGAACATTAATTCCTCGATGAGCGGGGGATTTCTCCTGGACGGCGATGGGAAAATTCTCGGAATGAACTCCACCATGCCCCGGGGTTCTGGAATGACCATCGAAATCCGCCAGCTGAACGAACTGGTACGGCAGATCAGGGAGAACGGCACGGCAAAACCGGCATATATAGGTATCACTACTGCTCCCGCCAGGGACAGCGATGGACATGAGGGGCTGGTTATCACCGAGGTCGAGGAGGATTCTCCTGCACGGCTTGCGGATCTGAAAACCGGTGATCTGCTGTTGTCGCTGAATGGTGAGATGTTAAATCAGCCGAAGGATCTCTTTTTCGTACTTCGGACCCTGGCGGCTGGTCAGGTCACCGAGGCGGTGGTTCATCGTGGAGGAAACAACGAGGTACTCTCCATCACCCTGGGCGAACGTTGATCGGTTCCTGTGGTCGGGGCATCTCAACTGTTTGTTGAAAATATCATCGCCCTGACTTATTCTTTAGTGGTAGGTATCTGGAGGGCATATGGCTGAAAACAGTCTGCAGTTGGTGACATTTCAACTCGGCAAGGAGTTGTATGGCATTGATATCATGGATGTCGAAGCCATCGTGCAGGTAGAAGAAATCCGGGAAATCCCGAACTCACCGAATTACGTCGAGGGTATTTTCAACCTTCGCGGAGAGATTATTCCGGTAATCAATTTGCATACCCGCTTTCATCTTAGCCGTCCGGAAATGTCCGAGGAAGACGAACTGCTCAGTGGTTTTATCATTATCAGTATCGATGATATGCAGATCGCGGTGATTATCGATAAGGTCAGCAGAGTAATCACCATTGAGCTCGATGAAATTCAGCCTCCCCCGCAGATGCTCAGCGGTATCGGCGCAGAATATATTCAAGGCGTGGTGAATCGAGACGATGGGTATCTGATCATCCTCGATATCCGCCGGCTTTTCAACGTGCGAGAGCTCCAGGTGCTTGAAAAGATGGGCATATACTGATCATTTCCTATAGCATCAAGCCCGGTCCCTTGAGGACCGAGAAGGCCGGCAATCGCCGGCCTTTTTTTGCTGGTACAATCCGTTAGCTTTGGATATAATTCCCACCCACAATTAAACGATAGAGGTTCCCATGGCAATACCGGTTTTTCGACCTTCGGTGAAACGTAAAGATATGGACGCGGTGCTTACCTGCCTGGTTTCGGATCAGCTTGGTCCCGGAACATACAGCGAGGATCTTGTCCACGCATTGCTGGAGCGTTGCGATGCTGACGCAGGGGTAGCACTGCGGGAGTCGCTGAGGGGGATTGAAATCGCCTTGCGTACCCTTGAGCTGGGTGACAGACCGCGCATCGCGATTTCTGCCCTGTCGTCCCGGGCATACGCCTTCGTAATCGAAAAATTGGGTATGGAAGCCGTGATCGTAGATGTCCAGACTGACCTGCCGGTTATCGATCTGGAATCCCTGGAAACTATCCATGGCCATACTCCCGTCGATGCGCTTATTCTCGAGCATCATCTTGGATATTCTCCGGAGATCGAGCGGGTAACCCAGCTCGGCATTCCGGTAGTTCAGGATATCTCCCGGATTCTCTATCATAGCCCGCGGCCCGAATATATCGGTGATTTATTAATTTTGAGTCTGGAACCCGAACATATTATCACCACCGGTGGAGGTGTTTTTTTGGCGGCTTCGCGGAAGAAATGGTCAAAGAAGCTGAATTCCGCCGTTGACGAATACCCCGGTGATATCTATCTGCCGGATATGAATGCAGCAATGGGGGTTATCCAGGTGAAAGAGCTGAAGAGTTTTCTAGAGCACCGTCAGGAACTCTCGGGGGTTCTTCAGCGCAGCATCATGGAAAGTCGCCACAAGATGATATCACTGGAGGAACAGTTGGTTCCTTCGTGCCTGCCGGTTTTGCTGGCGGGTTCCCTTCAGGATGCGCAGCATTACGGGGTAAAGAAACAGGTGGAAATTCTACCTGCTTTTGACGGATCGTATATTCAGGAGCGGATGCATCATTTCGAGGCTGATCAGGACGCCGGCGCTGCCCCTGCTGAACAGTATCCGAATGCCGCGAGGTTCGCGTTGAGAACGGCTCTGTTGCCCTTGTATCCGAGTATCGGAAGAAAAGAACTTGAGCTGCTGCAAAAGGTTATCAAAACGCTCCCCTGACGTTCCGAGGTCCCGGATACCGTGCCGGTGAGAGGTCTCGCTTTACAGGGAATTTTTATGACGCTATAGTGAGTGACATGGGTGATGAATCACAGATTGCCAGCGTATTGATAATTGCGAACTACCAGAAACCCGAAGCCGAACCCCTTGCCAAACGGATTTCTTCCTTCCTTTCCGATCGCGGGATCGAGGTCGATGTATTCGGTTTTTCCGGGCGGGCCGAAATCCGCTGCGATCGCTTATATGATCTGGCTCTCACTCTCGGGGGCGACGGCACCGTCCTGTTCGCAGCCCGATCACTCGCTCCTCTGGGTATCCCGATTCTCCCGGTGAATCTGGGTAATTTCGGCTTTATTACTGAAACCAGTGTGGGGGATGTGTTTTCCGATCTCCAGCAGGCTCTCGCCGGAGAGCTTATTTCCGGCCATCGGCTTATGCTCGAGTTCGTGCTCGAACGCCCGGGGGCATACGGGGACTTCGTT
>CAWZYW010000497.1:0-2742 GCA_963966255.1 uncultured Salinispira sp.
GGAGAGTTCGTCGCCGGATCGGCCCTGATACCCTGGACCTGGATTGCCAGCCATCGAAGCGCCGACGGCCGGCTGACCAGCGTCGAACTCAGCGTCGCCGAACAGGGGATCGTCGGCACCCATCCGGAGCACCGCGGCCTGGAACTGATGCGCCGGATCAATAACGAGTTCGATGGCGAACTGATCTCCGGCGGATATCACCTGGCGGGCATTCAGGGTATCCCGGGTTTCTACCAGAAATTCGGTTACCGCTATGCCCTCCCCCTGGAGTCCCACCTGGAACTGGAGCTGCGCCATGTCAGCCGTCCCGCCGAAGACACCGCACCGGCGCGCATCGGAACGCTGCGGGCGGCCGGGGCCGCTGACATTGACCGGCTGATTGAAGAGGACGTTTCCTACCGCAGCGCTCTGAACTTCTCGACGCTCCGTACCCGGGAACAGTGGGACTATATTTTCGGTCCGGGCCGCGAAACCGAATACGCATCGGACCTGCTTATCTTCCAGGGCCCCGGCGACGGAGCCTACATAAGGATTGCCCGGGAGGGCTTCGGCACCGGACTCATCGTCAGCGAGATCAGCTGGGATATCCGTGCCGCGACGCTGGATGCCCTGCTGCCCCATCTGGCGGACTTGGCACGGGAGCGCGGCAAGCCGTACATCCGCTTCAACCTGCCGCCGGACTGCCGGCCCGCCCGGATGCTTATTGCCCGGGGAGCCCGCTTTGCCAACGCATGGGCCTGGCAGATGAAGATCCCGGATCTGGCCCGATACCTCCGGCAGATGGCTCCCGTACTGGAGAGCCGCCTGGGCACTTCCGACAAGGCGGGCTTCAGCGGAAATTACCGCATCGGCAGCTTTTCAGAGGGAGTGGACCTGGAATTCCGGGACGGCCGGATCCTATCGGTACAAGCCGGCGAGGGCGAAGCCGAGCATGGCCTGGCCATGAGCGATGAAACCCTTCCCCAGCTGCTCACCGGGGCAATGTCCCTGGAGGATATCCGGGCGTTTCGTCCTGACAGCATGTGGAGCAGCCCGGTGGCCCGGCGCATGACCGATGCGTTGTTCCCCCGCCTGCCTTCATGGCTGTATTTGCCGTATTAGCGGACAATAATACTGGGGCATACCGGGGCCTCGACATATCGATATATAGGAGCGTGAGGTGGAAAACGCGACTAAAAAACTGCAGATAAAAGATGCCCGGCGCATTCTCGTTCTGGGCGCTCCGGATGAAGCCCGTGCCGAACTGGAGGCCAGCGATCTGGATTCGCAGTTGCGCTTCACCAGCGATTATTCGCTGCCCGGGGATTTCGATGGTGAGGTGGACTGCATTCTGGCCTTCCTGTTCAGTAGGGAAAACATCGCCGCCCTGGCCGCGGGGATACAGGCCGTCGGGGCCGACGGTTCGGACGATCCGCTGTTGTGGTTCGCCTATCCCAAGGGCAGCTCGAAACGCTACTCGGCGGACTTCAATCGGGACAGCGGTTGGGATCCGGTCCTGGATCTGGGCTTCGAGGGAGTCCGGCAGATCGCCTTCGACGAAGACTGGTCTCTGCTGCGTTTCCGGCACCGATCGAAGATAAGCAAATACACCCGGAAGAGCGAAATCGGCCGGTCATAGACGGCCCGCCGGTAGCCAAAGGCTTAGCGGTCGCTGCATCCCTCCTCGAGATCCTCCAGCTGGACGCTTAAGGCATCCACCGAAATTGACAGCTCCCTCAGCGACAGCGCCAGGGAGATGATCATGGCCAGAAGGCTCATGGCGAATAACACATCGGAAGCCAGCTCTGCGCCGAAGAAAATCAGGAACATGGTCACCACGCACAGCAGCAGGGAGAGCACGCCGAACATCTGCATGGACTTGATAAGCCGGATCCGACGCTGCAGATTGCGGATCTGGGCCAAGAGCTGCCCGGGACCCCCGGCCCGGAGCTGATCGTGTAGCTTTCGGATCAGATCAGCCAGGGTGAGGAAGCGGTTGGTGTAGGCCAACAACAGCAGGCTCAGCGCCGGGAACAACAACGCCGGCGTTCCGAGATTAAGCATCGTCCATCTCCCGGGGTTTTCGGAACATACGAACGAAGGTCTTTGTCAGGCGCAGGGCCGATGCGAAGCGCCGGGGTCCGTGAAGCAGGGTGAGGACCGACTTCAGGCCCCGATACAGATTTCCGTCATAGGGAAACCACCACATCTGCCGTGGGGCGAAATCAAGGCTGTCCTTAACCACCACCTTGGGTTCGGTCATTTCGTAGAAACCGAGCTTCGAGTGGGACCGGCCGATGGCCGATTCCTTGTGACCACCCCAGGGGGTTTCCGGGAGGCCGTGGCTCATCAGGTGATCGTTAATGGTGATGGCTCCCGCTTCCAACCGGGCGGCCAGCCGATCGGCCCGCTTGCGGCTTTTGGTCCACACCGAAGCGGTAAGGCCCAGGTAGGAGTCATTGGCCAGGCGGAGGGCTTCCTCGTCGTCGGCGAAGGGGGTAACGGTGAGCACCGGGCCGAAGGTTTCGTGGAGCTGCACATCCATCTCATGGGTGACCTGCTCAAGCACCACCGCCGGATGGGAAAAGCCCGGCAGCTCGGCGCCGCTACCGGCGGTTTCCGCATGATCGGGGTCAGCCCCCTGTCCGATGCTCCGGCCGCCGCTTTGTGCCGCCAGCCTGGCTCCCATTGCAAGGGCCCCGTCCACATGGGATTTCACGCTGTCCCGTTGTTTAGCGGTGGTCAGGCTGCCCTGTTCGTAGG
>CAWZYW010000498.1:0-2730 GCA_963966255.1 uncultured Salinispira sp.
ATTGCTATAAGAGACAGCCCCTCTGGCGGCCTTGATACTGCGGACCTCGGGAAGTTCGATGGTCACTTCCTGATCGACCAGGAAGCGCTTCACCGCGCGGACCGCCACCGGCTCATCGAGGCCGTCGCGGCGGCAATGGTCTTCGCAGTTGTGAAAGCATACCCGTGCGCACACCGCGGCAAAGGGATTCCGCTCGCGGTGGAGCCTGAGGGCCTCGGCATACCGGCCCTCGCCGGTAAGCGCCACGAAGCCGGGGATGTCCACCGACGCGGGGCATGCACTCTGGCAGGGGGCCCTGACCAGCTCGGGACAAACTCCCGCATCGCAGCGCTTATCCCTGATATGGCGTTCATATTCATCCCTGAAATAACGGATGGTGGAAATAACCGGATTCGGCGCAGTCTGCCCCAGGCCGCACAGAGCACTGTCCTTGATAAATGAACCGAGTTCCAGGAGCGCGGGGATATCGGCCTCTGTGCCCCGTCCGGTACAAATCCGGTCCAGGAGCTCACCCATGCGCCGGGTGCCGATGCGGCAGGGTGAGCACTTGCCGCAGCTTTCCTCCTGAACGAATTCAAGGAAAAACCTCGCCACGTCGACCATGCAGCTGTCGTCATCCATGACGATCAGCCCTCCGGAACCGATGATCGCCCCCCATTCCTTCAACGATTCGTAATTCAAGGGGACGTTCAAACCGGAGGCTGGGACACAGCCTCCCGACGGGCCGCCGATCTGCGCGGCCTTGAACCTGCGCCCCGCCGGAACCCCGCCCCCTATTTCGTAGATGAGATGACCAAGCGGGGTCCCGATGGGAACCTCCACCAGACCGGTGCGACGGACCCCCCCGGCCAGGGCGAATACCTTGGTGCCGCCGCTTCCGTCCTCACCGATACCCGCGAACTCATCCCCGCCCATGGCGAGCAGCGGGGGGATATTGGCGTAGGTCTCCACATTGTTCAGGAGGCTCGGCATATCCCACAGTCCCTTCACCGCAGGAAAGGGAGGCCGGGGTCGGGGTTCTCCACGGTGCCCTTCAATGGAGGCGATTAACGCGGTCTCCTCGCCGCAGACGAATGCTCCGGAACCCATGCGGATCTCCAGGTGAAAAGACCAGTCGCTACCCAGAACCCTGTCTCCGAGGCACCCGTAGCTCGCAGCTGACTGAATCGCATGCTCGAGGCGGGAAACCGCCAGGGGATACTCCGCCCGCACATAGACATAGCCCCGATCGGCACCGACGCAATAAGCGGCAATCGCCATGCCTTCAATCAAGCGGTGAGGATCGCCCTCCAGGACGCTCCGGTCCATAAACGCACCGGGATCACCCTCGTCGGCATTGCACAGCACAACCTTCCGCTCTCCCGGGGCTGAGCGGGTGAACTCCCATTTCTTCCAGGTAGGGAACCCCGCACCACCGCGGCCCCTCAATCCCGATCGCTTTATTTCGTCGATAACCCGTTGCGAATCGGCGCTTTGTATCAGATCAGCCAATGCCGAGTACCCGCCGACGGCGATATATTCCTCGATATCGAGGGGGTCGATACTTCCGCAGTGTTCAAGCACCACCCGCCGCTGACCGTTGAAAAACGCCGCATCCTCCCGACGCCCGGCTTTTCCGCCGCCGGATGATTCGGGCAGCAGATCTTCGAGGAGCTCGCCCTGCATCAGATGCCGGGTCACGAACTCTTCCGCCCGGTCGGGAGTCATCCCGAAATACATAACATTGCCGGGGATGACCGTTACCACCGGCCCGCCGGAGCATGGCCCCTGGCAGCCGGTTTCCCGAATGAGGGCGTCGACGCCATGACGATCGATAGCGGCCCGAAGGCCGGCCTTCAGCTCGGGTTCGCCGGAAGCCAGACAGCCCCCGCCGGCGCAGAGATTGATCTGCCAATCATATGAAGCGCGTACGGAAAGAACCTCGCGTTTCTTGTCATCTAAATTGTCAGGGCGGAGGGTATCGGATTCATTCATGACTATCCTCCTGCCGATACCCGTCTAGAATTTCAGGTATCTTCCTGGGATGGACTCTTTGATGCACCTCATCATCGATCATAATGACCGGGGCCAAGCTGCAGGCTCCAAAGCAGCGTCCGGTCTCAAGGCTGAAATGCCGGTCAAAGGTGGTTTCGCCGATGGAAATTCCCAGTTGATTTTCAAGGGACTCCAGTAATTCCTTCCCACCCCGTACGTAACAGGCGGTGCCCAGACAGACCCGAATAACGTGTTTTCCCCTCGGATGGGTTGAGAAAAACGAGTAAAATCCGACAACCCCTGCCACTTCGCTGAAAGGAATGTCGAGGCGCTGAGATATCCAGGCCATGATCTCTTCGGGAAGCCAGCCGAGGATATTCTGAGCGCTTTGCAGGGCCGGGATCAGGGCTGAAGTTCTCTCGTGGCGGGATATCACGCGTTCCAGCACCGGAATCACTTCCTTGTGCACATCGGTCGAACAGCTCGGTCCGGTGATATCGAGTTGCGCATACTTTGACATGAGGTTCCTCCATTTTGCTGAGCTGCCGCGGAGCGAGGCTCAATCAGGAGGATGAACAGGTGGAACGCGCTGGCTGCAGTATCGGTGCCCCGTGGTTGAACACCAGTATACGGGGAGGAATTAACCTGTGTAAAGTTTACAGTATTTATTTATAGATAAATTTTTCAATTATTTTTTCAGGACATTATCCGTCCCATGGGGATTTCCCGCCGAACCCGGGAATGGGCGGACTATCG
>CAWZYW010000499.1:0-2727 GCA_963966255.1 uncultured Salinispira sp.
CGTTTTTGATCTTTAATACCTGAAATAATCTCTTGACAGGGGGCCTCATAAGAAACCGCCCGCGGTATTCGCGGACGGCATGGCAGAATCATCAGAATTCCCGCGGCGGCCGGCAGGCTAACCGGCGCCGGGTCGCCTCGGGCGGGCTTACTTACAGGGCGGAGCCCATCACCCTGTTCAGTCGTTTTACGAAATCCGCCGGGTCCTTGAGCTGAACTCCCTCGACCAGCAGGGCCTGATCCAGAAGCAGGCTCGCGACGTCAGCGATTCGGTCTTCGTCTTCCAGATCCTTCAGCTTCTTTACGATCTCGTGATCCGGATTAATTTCCAGGATGGGCACGATATCGGGCATTTCGGCTCCCTGCCCCATTGCTTTCATCATGGACTGCATCTGGAAGGTAGGATCGTTTTCATCCACGACGATGCAGCTGGGACTGTCGGCCAGGCGCACCGACACCTTCACTTCCTTCACCCGTTCGCCCAGGGCCTTTTTCACCTTCTCGACCACGGGCTTGGTTTCCTTTTCCTTCTTTTTGTCGGCTTTTTCGTTCAGGTCCTCGCCGGCATCGGAACGGTTCACCGCCTTGAGGTCGATATCCTGATATTTCATCAGGCCGGGAACCACGATCTCATCCACGTCGTCGTCCATGATCAGGACTTCGATATCCTTTTTCTTGTAGGCTTCAAGCAGCGGCGAGTTGCGCAGGGTCGATTCCTTGTCGCCGGTGATGTAGTAGATCGCCTTCTGGTCCGGCAGCATCCGATCCTTGTACTCCGCCAGGCTGGTATAGCCTTCGGCCTTGGTGGACTTGAAGCGGACAAGTTCCATCAGATCTTCTTTGTGGGCGAAATCGGTGTACAGGCCCTCTTTCAGAGGCCGGTTGTATTGCTCGGTGAAGGCCTTGTAGCTGTCGGGGTCCTCCAGGGCGATGCGCTTGAGCTCCGCCAGAACTTTCTTCACCGATGCGGTCTTGATATTGGTCATCACCCGGTTCTGCTGCAGGATTTCCCGGCTGACGTTCAGCGGCAGATCCTCGCTGTCGATGATTCCCCTGAGGAAACGCAGGTAGGTGGGCATGAGCTCCTTTTCATCGTCGGTGATAAACACCCGGCGGACGTAGAGCTTTACCCCGGGCCGATAGTCGGCATAATTCATGTCGAACGGCGCATTTTTCGGTACGTAGAACAGGGTGGTGTATTCAAGGGTACCTTCGGCCTGGGTGTGCAGCCAGAACAAGGGTTCATCCTGCTCGTGGCTCAGGGTCTTGTAGAATTCCTTGTAGTCCTCATCGCTGAGTTCGGATTTGCTCCGCTTCCACAAAGCATTGGCGGAGTTCACCTGCTCGGTGACGGTTTCGCTCCCTTTTTCCTTGCCCTTGTCGTCATATTCGGTTTTTTCATAGGTCATGAAGATCGGGAAGGCGATGTGGTTCGAATATTTCTTGATGACATCCTGAACCTTCCAGCGGCTGGCATATTCCTTCCCCTCGTCATTCAGGTGACAGATAATCCTGGTGCCCTGACCTTCGAGCTTTTTTCCTTCCTCATCGTCGGCGCCGACTTCGTCAACGCTGAAAGCTCCCTGGCCGTCGCTGGACCACTTCCAGAGGGTATCCTCACCGGCCTTCCGGGAATATACGTCGATGGTATCGGCCAGCATAAACGCCGAGTAAAATCCCACGCCGAACTGGCCGATCAGATTGCTGTCTTTCTTCTGATCTCCGGTGAGCTGCCCGAGGAATGCCTTGGTACCGCTCTTGGCAATGGTACCCAGGTGCTCCGCCAGTTCGGCGTCGTTCATGCCGATGCCGTTGTCGGTGATGGTCAGGGTCGGCGCATCACCTTCCTCGAACTCCAGGTGGATTTTCGGATCGAAGGACAGCTCCTTCATGGCGTCGTCGGTGAGGGTCAGATATTTCAGCTTGTCCAGGGCATCGGATGAATTGGACACCAGCTCCCGGATGAAAATCTCCTTATGGGAATACAGGGAGTGGGTAATCAGGTGCAGCAGTTGCCCTACTTCGGTTTGAAACTGATGGGTTGCCATCTCGCTTCTCCTTTATCGATGAAAAAATGATCGTTAAGTGCGCCGGGCCAGGCCGGCGCGTCGAATGGTCCGCGACGACAGTACCGGTCGGTCGCAGCGTTGAGAATATACCAAAAAGCTGCGGAAGTGCCAAATGGATTAGTTCAGCTGAACCTGCACCGGGTCGGATTCGAACCGGCCGCAGCGGCCGCTAATCGTCGCAGTGCCCGGCTCGCCGCTGCTGCGGATCCAGCAGCCGATGGTTCCTCCGATCAGGGCGGTCCGGGACGGTCCGATCAGTTCCGCGGGTCCGGTGAGCTCGATATCCAGGTACTCGTTCACGAAAGGCATGAGATTGCCGAACTGATCCTCCAACCGAAAGACCACCCGGGTGCAATCCCAGGTTCCGTCGGGTGTCCGGGCGCTGATTTCCCCGTCGTCGGCGGCGACCCTCAGCCGGGCCGGCACCGAGGAACCGTACTCCTTGACGATCCGGCACTCGTCACCGATCCAGCCCTCCAGGCGGTAGGTCTGTTCGCCGTCGCCCCAGCCGGTGGTGGCCTGCTGCATTATCCGCTCGCCCTCGGCCATGTCGATGCCGTGACGGAGGAAAATCCATCCGAGGCTGAGCCACTGAAACGGGGACAGGCTTCCGGTGCCCCTGTCGAGAATCTGCGCAAGAAGCCGTTTCAACCGGGAGA
>CAWZYW010000500.1:0-2717 GCA_963966255.1 uncultured Salinispira sp.
GTATCGAGCCAGACCGATCAGGCCGACAAGTTGGTGGAACCCCTGCCCATGCTCGGCGATGCGAAGGCCAGTCTGGATGCGCTGGAGGCAATCGCCGGAAAGCACGGGGCGAAAATCGTCAGCCGTCGGGATAATTACCTGCATGCGGTCTACATCACTCCGGGCATGAAGTTCAAGGATGACGTGGAATACCTGGCTGCCGGTGATGTCATCCATTTCCGCAGCGCATCCCGTACCGGCTATGGCGATATGGGAGTGAATCGAAAACGCTACGAACAGATAAAAGCGGAGTATCTGGCAGCCGGGATTGATTAGCGGGAACCGGATCGGTGCATGTCGGCGGACCCTGGCGCTCAGCGACTCAGCCGGGGATTTCCCCCACCCCCTCGAGAATCAGGTCGGGCTGGTAGGCGAACTGTTTGATATTTTCCCGGTCTGAAACCCCGCTAAGGACAAGAACCGTATCGATCTCCGACTCGATGCCGGCGATCATGTCGGTATCCATCCGATCGCCGATGATCGCCGTCTCCTCTCGGCGGGAACTGATCTTTTTCAGCGCATGGCGCATCATCAGGGGATTGGGTTTGCCGACGAAATAGGCCTTGGAACCGGTGGACATTTCGATGGGGGCTATCAGGGAGCCGGTTGCCGGTACGATTCCGTTCTCGATGGGGCCGGTCAGGTCGGGATTCGTTCCGATCAGCTTGGCTCCCTCCCGAACCAGATTCACGGCCCTGGTGAGGTTCTCATAGGTGTAGGTCTTCGACTCGCCCACCACTACGTAATCCGGGTTTACGTCGTTTATATGGTATCCGATCTCATACAAGGCATTGAGGAGCCCGGCCTCCCCGATAACGTACGCCTCGCCGTGGGGTTTCTGGCTGTCCAGAAATGCGGCGGTGGCCAGGGCGCTGGTGTAGAAATGCTCGGCTCCCACATCCACCCCCAGACGGGCGAGCTTCTTGTTCAGTTCCCGGGGAGATCGCTCTGAGCTGTTGGTGAGAAACAGGTACTTTTTGTCCTGATCGTTGAGCCATTTGATAAACTCCTTCACCCCGGGCAGCAGAACGTTGCCGTGATATATAACCCCATCCATATCGCAGATAAATGCCTTTTTGTTTCTGATCGCTTCGATGTTCATTCCGCTTCCCCTTCTCTAATCCGACGGCCGATATGTTCGCAGGAACAGATATTCGCAGTGTAATAAAAAGATGCTACCCAAGTTAAGCATTTCCCCTTATTATGTTTACATTGGAAACAATTCATGGCTTGCGGCGGATTCCGAGCTTGCCCGTCGCGCCGGTACTTCTGAGTATACAGGGTGGGGATAGGATATGCACGTCAATGAGATACACCGGAAACAGGCGAAGGAACTCGTGAGCAGGATGAGTCTCGATGAAAAACTTTCCATGATCGGCGGGATCCACGGTTTCAACACCGTCGCCATCGAGCGCCTGGGGATCGGATCCCTGTGTATGTCCGATGCCAGCCAGGGGGTGAATATCCGGGATGAATGGCTGGGCGAGGAGCTCACCCCAGCCCTGGAAAAATCAACGTCCTTTCCCGCCATGATTCAACTGGCATCCACCTGGAATCCCGATCTGGCGCGGTCCTATGCCCAGTCCATCGGCGAAGAATGCCGGGCCGGAGGCATCCATATCCTGCTGGGACCGGGGATGAATATCTACCGGCACAGCCAGGCGGGGCGCAACTTCGAATACCTCGGGGAGGATCCCTTCCTGGCCGCCCGTTTCATCGAACGCTACGTGGAAGGCCTGCAATCCGCCGGGGTGATGGCCACCCTCAAGCACCTGGCGGCGAACAACAGCGATTTCTTCCGTCGGAAAAGCAATTCGGTGGTTGATGACCGGACCCTCAGGGAGATTTACCTACCTGCGTTTCAGGCTGGGGTGAATGCCGGAGCGAGGGCGGTGATGACCGCCTACAACCTCCTCAACGGCGAATGGTGCAGCGAAAACCGCTACCTGATTACCGAAGTCCTCCGCGGCGAAATGGGTTTCGAAGGATTGGTCATGACCGACTGGTGGGCCGTGGATAATGCCGAAAAAGTCATAAATTCGGGACAGGACCTGGAAATGCCCGCTGCTAAAGTCCTTGCGGACGCCGGAGCCCTCATCGAATCCGGGGCGGTATCGGAGTCGGACATCGACCGCATGGTGGAATCCCAGGTGGCTGCGGCCCTTTCGCTGGACTTGTACCAAAAAGACTACAAAAAACCGGAGTTGATAGCAAAGCTTCCGGCCCATCGGGACATCGCCCTTGAAACCGCCCGCCAGGGAACTGTTCTGCTGAAAAACAAGGATCTGCTGCCTCTCCCAGATAAAACCCGGGTATTGCTGACCGGGAAGTTCATCCGGGAAAAGGCCTACGGAGGCGGGGCTGCCGTGGTGGAAGGCTATGACTATCAGAGCTTGGAGCAGGCCATGGCCGCCCGATTCCCCACCCTGCGCTGCGTCGACGAACCTTCTCCCGAAGATCTTGAATGGGCCGATGTACTCATGGTCTCCGCCGGTACCCTGGACCACGAGGGATGGGACCGGCCCTTCGCCCTGCCCCCGGAAGAAGAGGAATTCCTGATTCGGATGCTGGAGTCTCATCCCCGATCCCTGGTGGTGGTAAACAGCGGCGGCGGAATCCGCATGACCGGCTGTCTCTTATACACATCTCCGAGCCCACGAGACCGAGGCTGATATCGT
>CAWZYW010000501.1:0-2715 GCA_963966255.1 uncultured Salinispira sp.
ATAAGAGACAGGGCACCGGGAGCCCTGCCACTGCGGTTCTACCTTATGGCCGCGGCCATCGAGATGCTTCATTCGGCTACCCTGCTCCATGATGATGTACTGGATAACGCCGATGTGCGCCGAAATCTGCCCAGCGTGCCCCGCCGGCTGGGAAACCATAGGGCTATCCTCCTGGGGGATCAACTTCTGACCATGGCCTTCGAAATGATCGGGGATGCCGCTTCTCTCAATTCCGCCCGGCTTATCAGCCGGGTGGTATCGGGAATCTGCCGGGGTGAACTCCTGCAGAACTCCCTGCTCTTCGATCCCGAATCGGGGAGCTCCATGCGGCGCTACCGGGAGCGGATAGCCGGAAAAACCGCCGCCATGTTTTCACTGGCCCTGTATCTCGGCGCCCGGGAAATGGAGCATCACCGGAGCGAATCCATGCATCCTGATCAGCTTCGCCCGGAGGATCACGACGATCCCCGCAGCGATTCTTCGTCCTGCCGGAGAATCCGCCGCTACGGCTACAACATCGGCATGGCCTTCCAGATCATCGATGATGTTCTGGACCTGGACGTAAGCAGCGATAGCGGCAAGGAGAAGGGCAAAGATATCCGTGAGGGAATCATAACCCTGCCGATAATCCGAATGCTACGCGCAGGCACGTTGACGAAACCTCGATTAAGGGAGCTCTGGGCCGAGCCAGGGGAGATCCCTGGCTTCCTCGAGACCGCTGAGATGACGATGGCTTGTGTGGAATCCATGGGCGAAGCGAGGATTTATATGGAGCGGGCGGACCGGGAGCTCCAGGCCGCATCGGATGAATCGGGAACGGACCTCAGCGATCTGTCTGCGGTTTCCGCCCAACTGCTGCGGCGCAGGCGATAACACACTTCTTCGCGGGCCGGCCCAGACAGGGTAGCCGCGAGTAATCACCGGTCAGTCGCCGATTCCCGGATATTCATACAAAGGGATAAATCCCCGCACCAGATGGCTGGCCAGCCATGCGTCGGGCTTTATGTGCCGATCGGCACGCAGACGAAGCGGGCTGTTCACCAGTTCGCCGTTTTCATCAGTGTACTCGTCGGGCTTTATCAGGTTCATTTTTTCCAGGACCACGCCTTTCGCGTAATTGTAGTGGAGGTATGTGATCTGGCCGTTTTCCGAGACGGATATCACCACTCCGGCATGGGTGTACGGATCTCCCCATTTCCCGTCGCCGTCTTTGTCATAGGTGTTGTCCCAGATTATCACGTCTCCCGGGCTGGGCAGGGCATCCATATAATTCAGACCGTAGTCTTCGCCCATGTCGTTCAGCCGCTGTACTCCGTTCCCCGAATAGAGATGGAAGTATTTCACCGGATTCAACCCGGCGCCCCAGTATGCTGCCAATACCGTGCCGGTACAGTCTGCAGGGAATTCCTGGCCGTTTACCACCAGGTTGCCGGTTTCGGTGAGCCGGATGCCCGAGTTGACGATCATTTCCTGTATTTGCGTGGGGACGATGTAACCGTCGGATACAAGAAGCTCCCGATCTCCCCGCCGGATGATCTCCCCTTCTGCTTCTTTTCCATCGGCATATGCAGCGGCGGTCCGCGCCTCGCTCTTATTGCCAAATGGATGGCTGTCGGATTTGGCCAGCTTACTGCCGTCGGGGTAAGCCCCTTCGATGGTGGTGCATGAGGCGAAAAAGAGAAATGCTGCGGCTGCCAATATGAGCGTTTTCAGCATTGCTGCCCGTGAGTGTTTATATGTCCGGCGCTTGACCATGATATCCCCCGGAAGTATGTTTTTAATTCAAAATTGGAGTCGCGTATGAATAACAACGGCATCCTGCGCAGGCAGTTCGCCTACTCGTATAACAATATTACATTATATCTTATTATCGCAAACCTGATTGTTTTTCTAATCAGTTCCCAGATCCGCGGAGCCATCGTTACGGTCCCCGAAGGTCAGGTCGATATCCAGGCTTTTCTGTCCATGGTGCCGATCCTGGTCAACCGCGGGTTCATCTGGCAGTTTTTCACCTACATGTTCGCCCATGCGAGTTTCAATCATCTGTTTTTCAACATGCTGGGACTGTTTATTTTCGGTACCCAGGTGGAGCGGGAGATGGGAAGCAAGGAATTCCTCCTGTTTTATCTGGTGACGGGGATGTTCGCCGGAATTTTGTCATATGGTGTGTATCTGCTGAGCTATGCCCTTGGCGGAAACGTGGTGATTATGGTCACCCGACTTCTGGGCGCCAGCGGAGCGTTGTACGCGGTGATGCTGGCCTTCGCGACGTATTACCCCAACGCCAGGATATTCGTCATGGGTATTCTCCCCATGCGTTCGGTAACTCTCATCATGGTGTACGCAGCGCTGGCGCTCTACAACCAAATAACCGGATCCGCCGGCGGGGTGGCCCACATGACTCACCTGGCAGGTTTTATATTCGCATTCCTGTATTTCGTCATCAGATTCGGTCACAACCCCATAAAGAGCTGGCGCAATGGCAGCTAAATTTTCCACGGGACGCCTCATCACTGGGGTGCTCATCGGTTACCTGCTGCTGCAGCTGAGCCGGGCCCTTATTCAACTGATCCCCGGCTTCGGCCTGGTGCCCCTGGTACTCATGGCCGTAGCGGCGGCTGCGGGTCAGGTCCTGATATTCGTCTGCTTTATCATGCTGCGGTCCCGTTTCGTCGATGAAGCTTGGCGATCGGGTTTTTTTCTTCTGATTCTGGG
>CAWZYW010000502.1:0-2713 GCA_963966255.1 uncultured Salinispira sp.
CCTCAGAAGAAGACCCGCTGGTGGGATCGCCGGCGGGGAATTAAAATCCTCATCACAGCCTGCCCTTTCTCTCCCTGTGCGATGTGCGGAGAAGGAAGGGTTTATGAGTTACAGGACCGAAGACATCAGGAATATCGCGGTCGCTGGCCACGGCGGTACAGGGAAGACGACGTTCGTGGAGAATTTGCTGTTTGACGGTGGTGCTATCGATCGGCCGGAGCCCGTGGAGTCGGGAAAGACGGTCAGCGATTTCACCGAAGAAGAGATCAGCCACAACATGTCGATTCACACGTCCCTTTCTCATATTTTCTGGAAGGACCACAAGATTAATATCCTCGATACCCCCGGGGCAGCGGATTTCGTCGGGGAAGTGGTCGCAGCATTCCGCACCGCAGAAAGCGCGGTGGTCATGATCGATGCTGAATCCGGCGTGCAAATCGAAACCATCAAACTCTGGCGGCGGCTCGAATCCCGTCAGAAGCCCCGGATCGTATTTATCAACAAAATGGACAAGGACCGGGCCGATTTCACCCGGACCCTCGAAGACCTGGAAAACAAATTCGGTACCCAGTTCGTACCGGTGACCATGCCCATCGGCAGCGGCACCGATTACAAGGGAATTATCGACCTCATCCATATGAAAGCCTACCTGAGCCCCGGCGCGGGGAAAAAGAGCGAACCAAGCGATATCCCCGCCGATCTGAAAGATATGGCCCAGGAATTTCATGAAAAAATGGTTGAAGCCGCCGCCCTCGGTGATGACGAATTGACCGAGAAATATCTGGAAGAAATGGACCTCACCGTGGAAGACGCCATCAAAGGCCTCACCGAGGACCTGGTGGAAGGAAAGGTCGTTCCGGTTTTCTGCGGAAGCGCAGTACTCAACAGCGGCATAGCAGCAGTACTGGACTTTCTGAACATCGCCGCACCGGCCCCCACGGGTATCGATGAGGTGCGCTATGATTTAGAGAAAAAAGAACATCACACTCCCATCAGCCAGGATGGGAAATTCAGCGGCTTCAGTTTCAAAACCAGTATCGATCAGTACGCCGGTAAACTGAGCTACATCAAGGCGGTCACCGGCTGCCTGAAGCCCGATATGGAAGTCTATAATATCCGCGAACGAAAGAAAGAGCGGATCAGCAAGATCTATATGTGTCTCGGCAAGAAGCTTGATGAAGTGGACGGCCTCTGCGCCGGCGACCTGGGCATCATCAACAAAATCGACACCGCCCATACCAACGACACCTTCAGCGAAGAAGATCACGAACTGGTCTTCAAGCCCCTCCAGCTTCCCCAGCCGGTGCATTCGGTGGCGATCTCCGCCGGAAGTAAGAAGGATCAAGACAAGCTGGGCGAGCTGCTGCAGCGTTACGCCGAAGAGGATAAAACCCTTCTGCTTAACTACAACGCCGAGACCAAGGAAACGGTGTTCTCCGGCATGGGCGAACTTCACATGAACCTGGTTTTCGAATCCATAAAAAAAAGCGCCAAGATCGAAGTAATCACCGAAACCCCGCGGATCGCCTATCGCGAAACCATCACCAAGCCAGTGGAAACCGAATACACCCACAAAAAGCAGTCCGGCGGTCACGGCCAGTACGGCCGGGTGAACATGCGTTTCCGGCCTCTGGAACGGGGAGAAGGTTTTCAATTCGCCAACGAGATCCGCGGCGGATCCATCGGCAAAGGTTACATGCCCGGCATTGAAAAGGGCATCATAGAAGCCATGGAAGAAGGACCTCTGGCGGGCTACCCGGTGGTGGATCTGGCGGCAGTGGTCTTCGACGGCAAGGAGCATCCGGTGGATTCTTCGGAAATGGCTTTCAAGATGGCCGCCCGGGGAGCCCTCAAGCAGGCCTACGAAAAGGCCGCTCCGAAACTCCTGGAGCCCTACGTCAAGCTCCACGTGTTCGTGGAAGACACGTATATGGGCGATGTGCTCAGTGACTTAAGCTCCAAGCGGGGCCGGGTGGAAGGTCAGAATGACCTGGGCGGCGGCATCGTGGAAATCGTGGCGGAAGTACCTCAGGGCGAACTGCTGCGATATTCCATCGACCTGCGATCCATTACCAGCGGTACCGGCGGCTTCGAAATGGAATTCAGCCATTACGAACCGGTGATGGGCAAGATCGCCGAGAACATCATCGCCGACGCGAAGGCCCGCGACGCTGAGGAATAATTTCTGAGATTAAATCGTTACACCATAATCCGGTTACCGGGGATGGAAAACGGCTCACTTCGGCCGTCCGGCTCACGCCGGGCGGCCTTTTTTTTGAGGTCTTGCGATTACCGGATTATTTCCGCTCGGCCATGGGGATAAAAGGGCGGCCGCCCAGGACGTTTTTGAACGCCGGGCGGTAAATACGGCTTCCCAGTGAGAGTTCCTCCAGCCGGTGGGCGCACCAGCCGGCGATCCGGCTGACGGCGAATATGGGGGTGAACAGTTCGTCGGGAATATCCAGCATGCTGTAGACGAATCCGGAATAAAAGTCGACATTGGGACTGATGACCTTTTCGTTCTGCTTCACCTCGGCGAAGGCCCGGGGGCTTAGCTCACGGATCAGCTCGTACAGGGCGTATTCTTTCTCCGCCAGGCCCTTTTTGGTCTCGGCCAGGGCTTTGGCTCGGTCCTTCAGCAGTTCCGCCCGCGGATCGGACAGGGTATATATGGCGTTGCCCATACCGGAAATCAGTCCGCTTCCGTCGCGAG
>CAWZYW010000503.1:0-2711 GCA_963966255.1 uncultured Salinispira sp.
TGTCCTTCCGGGGTATTTCGATGAATCATTATCATAATGAGGGTGCCGAGGGCGATCAATCCCATTGAGGGATAAAAAATCGCCGCCGGCAACTCGCCGTAGATAAGCCAGGCGAGGATTCCCGCCCACAGGAACTGGCTGAGCTGGCCCACGCCTACGATCTGGCTGGGGATCCTGCGCATGGCCCGATTAATGAGGTTATGTCCGATAATGGTCGATACCAGGGCGAGCCCCGCCACCGGCACGAATTCGATCAGGCCCCGTGAGCTCCAAAGCGGCGCACCGAGAATGACGTCAGTGATCAGGGCCGTCAGACCGCCGATCAAATATACGCCCCAGATATAGTACCAGAAGGGAAGGCTCCGATGCCTCCGGGAGAGCGCCAGATATACCGTGAGAAAAATCATGGAGACAAAGGCGTATGCGTCGCCCAGCAGATGCTCCCGGCTGATGGACAGGTCGCCGAAGCTCAGCAGGAGGGCTCCGGAAATGGCGATGGCCGTGGCTCCGAGCTCCTTCCAACCCGGCTTTTCGCCGGTGAGCAGAAAGATGACCAGGGGCATGGCCACCGGCGTCATGTTGACGAACAGGGTGGCGTTGGCGGCGATGGTCATCCTGGCCCCGGTATTCCAGAAAATAAAGTGGAATCCCACCACCACGCCGGGAATCAGGCTGTGCCGCAGCAGATGCCGCAGCAGGGCGCCGCGGTCCAGCCCGAACTGCTGCTTCACCCGCCGCCGATCTCTGATAAACAGCGGCAGGAGGAGCAGGGAAGTGAATATCAGCCGGTACGCGCCGAGAATGCCCGGGGCGAGCTGTGATTCCCGGATGAAAAAAATCGAGATCGCCGCGGCGATCTGTCCCAGGAACATCAGCAGGATTTCAGTCAGCATGTCAAACTATCGCATTGACCGGCCGGCGCGGTCAATTCGTCGCATCGTTGTCCGGCCCGGCATCCAGCATCAGTTGCAGGCTCCGGGCATTCTGCACCGCCTGCCCCCGGTGATGATTGTTGAAGGCGATAATCGTTGTGGGCTCGCTGCCCTTCGCGATAGTCCTCACCGCGGAAATCAGGCTGTCCAGTTCCGAATCCGAGTAGAGGTAGTCATAACGGGTGACGTTGGTTCCGGTCCACCAGTTATCCCGGTTCCGCCCGTGGAACCTGATGTAGCCCGGACCGGATTCTTTCCCGTATGGCGGGTCTCCGGCGGCCTTGCCGGCGATCTGGCGGTCCAGATGCCCCGGCAGCCGATCCAGATCCGGACCGTCCTGATATACCGGAAACAGGGAGTGCTCCCGCAGGCCCTCGGCCATAGCCGGACCGTGCCATTCATCGTTGCGCATTTCCAGGAAAAGCGGGCATCCGCCCCGGATCCCGTACTTTGACCCCGGGGCAGCCAGGGTTGAACCCGGGAGGATATCGGAGGCGATCCGGTGGAAGCGGGCGGCGGCGGCCGCCAGATACCGGCGATTCTCCGGGGGGTAGTGAAAGCTCCAGGGGAACTGGGCCAGGATTCCCGCCAGGCGGCCCGCTTCCGCCAGCGGAGCGATACCCATGAGGTAGGCCTCGATCTGCTGATCAAGGGACGGGCCGACCCGTCCTCCGTGATCGTGGGTGAAGCTCCGATGGGTCTTTACGCTGAAACGGAACCCGTCGGAACTTCGGGCAACCAAGGATCGGGAAAGTGACGGTTTGGGGATGGCGTAGTAGCTGCTGTTTATTTCCACGAAGGAGAAATGCCGCTGGTACTCCTCGAGGTAACGATTCCGGGGGGTGCCGGCGGGGTACACCGGTCCGACCCAGTCATCATAGGAGTATCCCGACGTTCCTATGAGAACTTTAGCCATCTAGCCTCCTGAAATTTCGCAGAATGCGCACAATGCTCCCTTGAATCTATTATATTTTATTGTGGAGGACTGTGAAATGGCTCGAAAATCCATGACCATCCGTACCCGGACTATCATTTTTTCCATCGTGCTGCCGGTTGTTCTGGTTCTCATGCTTGCGGCGGTGATATTCTTCCTGCAATTCAATGACGCCCTCGTGCTTGAGAAGGAAATTCTGCTTTGGGAAGCCCGTACCATCGCCAGCGAGGTCCGGCTGGAGGTGGCCGAAAGTTTTGAGCTGCTTCGAAATGTCGCTGTGAATCCTCTGACCATCCGGGTCGTAGAACGGATGGGACAGGTGCCCCAGGGCCTTGATAACGACGATTATCAGGTCCTGGAAGAATTCGAGGAGTTCCGCGAGATTCTGAACCTTGCATCAATCGGTACTAACGCCCAGCTGGTATTCGCAGCCAGTCCTGGTTCCACCGGGGTGCTGCTCGGCCGGGACGTTCAGATCGGTGAAGGCTTCGACGTGCGCACCCGGGACTACTTCCAGGGAGCCCTTGAGCAGCAGGCTACTGCCTTTATCAGCCAGCCACAGGTCTCCGCCGAACAGGCTGCCACTCCCATCATCGTGGTCACCGCCGCCAAGGCGGTGGTGGGCAGTGACTTCCGGGCCGTGGGGCTGGTGGCGCTGAATTATCAGTTCGATCCCATTCTGGAAATTTTCCGTCGATATATGGCCAAAACGGAGCTGGATATTTCCATGTACGATACCGTGGGGCGGAATCTTCTCTGGTTCACTTCTCCGGAAGGCGAGGTGTTTTTCGATCCCGAAAATACCATTCCCCTGACCCTTATCGCCCAGGCCGCCCGCACTCCCC
>CAWZYW010000504.1:0-2709 GCA_963966255.1 uncultured Salinispira sp.
GCCAATTCCCTGTTATTGTCCGGTTATTTCGAACTGAATCACGGTTCCCGATCCAGGGCCGAACGGGACCTGGAAGCGGCAATCGAAGAGACGGAAACCCTGTTGCGCGGTAATTTGACCGACGGTCAACGTTCTGAGGCATATCGAATTGCCGCAGATGCCTATCTCTATCTCGCAAGCATCAAGGGCACCCTTTTTCAAATGACCAACGGTCGGAAAATGCGTGACTATCCGATTCAAGCCCTGGAGGCAGATGCCGATAATCTGCGGGCGGTGCTCTCCCGGAGCATCTTCCTGGTATCGGTTCCGCGCTTCGCCGGCGGAGATGTTTCAGCCGGGGTCGATTTACTGCGCGATAGACTCAGCGAAACCTCAGGCCCCCTGCGCTTTCGCATGCTGATGTGGATCGGCATCGGCGAACGGGAGATGGGAAATACCCGGGCATCACGCTCGGTCCTGGGCGAGGCACTCGAGATGATGCCGGGCAATTCCTGGGCGGAGACAGAGCTGGGGAAGCTGAATTAGCCTTCCCGACGCCGTGGCTACACCCGGTTCAATAGAGGAACCGACTCCATAAAGAAGGCTTCCATAAGGCGGATCATATCCAGCTGATCGCCGATTCCCGCGGTTTCCCTCGACGAATGCATGGCCAGCATGCCGATGCCGATATCCACCGTGGGGATATCCAGGAGTGTCATTGAAATAGTACCGATGGTTGATCCCGAGGGCACGTCGGCCCGGTTCACCATGTCCTGTACCCGGATTTGGTGGCGATGGGCCAGCGAAAGCAGGCGGCTGGCAACCACCGCGTCTGTCCCGTATTTATAGCCGGCGCTGCGTTTGAGCACTATTCCATGATTTAATCTGGGGCGATACAAGGCATCGTGTTTATCGGCGTAATTGGGATGAAGGGCGTGAGCCCCGTCCACCGATATCTGATAGGATTTCTGGCGGGCGATGAGGGCTTGCTCCGGGCTGAGGCCCGCTGCGATAAAAAAGCGCTCAAGCACCTGATCGAAGAAGCGGCTGGCCGCCCCGGAACGGGTCCGGCTTCCGATTTCCTCACTGTTGTACAGGCACACGAAACCGGGAACCCGGTGTTTCTCCGGCTCACTGGCCAGAAAGCCCTGCAGGATACCGTGGCAACCCGCGAGGTTGTCGATGCGACCAGAGCGGATAATCGCACTGGCACCGGCTCCAGTAAAAACACTCGCTTTTTCTTCGGGAACCAGAAAACACTCCATGTCGAGTATCGACTCGGCTTGAATCCCCTCTTCGGCGGCAATAAAATGCCGGATATCCGTCTCCCGCTCATCGGCGCCGTGGAACAGCAGGGCACGGAATTCAGTCTGGGGGTTGTACTTGAGCTCCTTGTTGATTTCCCGGTTCATGTGGATTGCCACGTTGGGAATCATAGCCTTGAGGTTTTTCAGGAGAAACAGGCGTTCGGTCAGCCCTTCGCCTTCGCTGATCACATAGCGGCCGGCCAGGGCCAGATCGCGATCCAACCAGGTAGCATAGATAGGCCCTCCGTACACCTCGATTCCCGCCGTGAGAATGCCGTTGGCTTCCTGCAGCTGGTTCCCTTTGAGTTTTAAAAGAGGGCTGTCCAGGTGGGCGCCGGTCACATTGACCCCGGTGCTCCCGGGATCCAGTCCGGCGGTGGAAAATGCGATAACCGCTGAACCGTCGCGCATGAGGTAATATAGCCGGTTGGCCTCAAGGGACCAGGTTTCATCCTCATACAGACGGCTGGCCCCGGCCGCCTCGAGGCGTGCAGCGCTTTCACGGGCTCCGTGAAATGCGGTGGGGATTGAATCGATGTAGGCGGCGAGATCCTCGCCGACGGAAGTGATGGTTAACTCTTTGCTCGTCATGAGTGCTCCGAAAACAGCTGATATTCAGGGCGGACCGCCCCGGAAGATGCTAAAGATACTACGAAATTCAATACAGGGAAAAGGAATGCAGGCTGGCCTGCAGGGGGCCGTTTTTTAATGCCGTGCGCTTCTCGCTGCGCAAACCGATCTGCTTCAAGGCGTCCCGATTGGCCGAAAACACGTGGGCGGAATAACCCTTCCAGTCATGCTTCAGGCAATCGCCGATTCTCGCATAGAGCTCCTGATCTGCATCCAGGGTAAGCCGCTTATCGTACGGCGGATTTAGAATAATGATCCGCCTCTGTCCGTCTTTTCCCGGAAGTTCCGCCGACTGAGGCACCAGCTCCGAAAGACGGCTGCGAAGGTCCAGAAAATCTCCGGGGACAAAGGCCAGGTACTGCTGTACTCCCGCCCTGGCGGCGTTTTCCCGGGCGATTGATATGGCCCGGGGGTCGAGATCGCCGGCGATGATCAGCCAGGGTTCCGCTTTCGCCCCGCGGGTTCCGCTACCGGAGGCCACGGCGCCTTCGCGAATTATCTTCGCATGCAGCGCACGCAAGCGGGAGCCCTTATCTGCCCAGGAAAAACACATGTATTCCCCTGCCTCGCCTCCCCGGGTCTTCCCGTTGCGGGATCCGGCTTTTACCAGGATCGCCTTGTTTGCCGAGCGTTCGCCGCTTGACGGGCTGGCGGGCTGGTCGGCCTCGGCCTCCTGACCGTCGTTCAGGGCGGCGACCGATTCGTTTATCGCCACTGTCATCGGATGCGGACCGACGCCGAGTCGCTTGAGATGAAGGGCCGCTTCGATGGGGATGGTACCGCTGCCGCACAT
>CAWZYW010000505.1:0-2706 GCA_963966255.1 uncultured Salinispira sp.
CGGGATCCCGGTGATGAAAAGGATCCGGGCTCTTGAGCGGGAGATGGGGGATTTCTGCCGGAATCTCGGACTCGAGGTACAAAGCTTTGAATCCGCGGCCCGCTGCAGGGATGCCATCGTAAAAAAACCGGAACAATACGCTATCGTGATTTCGGATCTGCGGATGCCGGGGACCAAAGGGAGCGATTTCCTGCTTCAGCTCCACGCTGATTACCCGGATATCGGGCTGATGCTTCTTACGGCCTATAACGATATCGCCGATATCCAGAAAGCCATTTCAGCATCAGTGAGAGCGCTAATCATGAAACCCTGGAACCCGGCGATCCTCGAGGCTGAGATTGAAGATGCCCTGGAAGTAAGGAGAATCAGACGCGAAAACCGGGAATTCCTTGAAAAAATTAATCATCAACTCGATCAGGCCGCTGAATTCCAGAAAAACCTCCTGGATACCAGAATCCCGGAAATCAATAATGCACGACTGTCCCTGACATATTTGCCCCATCCGTCCATGAAAATCGGCGGGGATTATTACGATATCATTCAGATAGATGATATGCGATTCATAGCCATGATCGGCGACGTAACCGGGCATGGAATCCGCCCGTCGTTTGTAACCGCGATGATCAAAGTCATCACCCTTGCCCTGGGCAAGCCAAGGGAAGATTCGCAGGTGGATGCCGGCAAATTCCTGACTGCCCTGAACCGTCAGCTCTGTAAAATCCTCGAAAACGCCTCGGATATCCTCATGACATTCACCTGTCTGGTTATTGATACCGGAACCATGACCATGCAGGTCGCCAATGCCGGACACTTACCGGTATATCTGGTGAACGATGGGGGAGAAAACGAGTACAAGGCCGAAGGACCCGCCATGGGTTTTTCAGCTGATGTTACGTATGAAGCCATCGAAGTAAAATTGGCAAAGGGCGATACCGTCGCGGTGTATACCGACGGTCTTCTTGAAACCCGCCATGCCCATTCGAAAATTAACTCAGAAGCGATCAAGCGCTTTTTCCGCCTGGCCAAAGTCGGCGGAGAATTCAATAAGACATTTATCTCCCAATTAAAAATGGTCAGGGGCGAAGATGAATTTTTCGACGACGTGACCCTGCTTTCGATTGAATTCTGATTTCCTGGTCGGATTCGGAAGCATAATCAGTGCAAGTTACCAGTGCGCTTTTCCTGACAAGAGGTACGGCATCTCATGACGAAGCGGGGCATACACTCAGCGGAAAGGGTGAACAGGCCTTATTTTCTTCGACGATTCTCTTCCCGCATCTGGAAAACGCCATCTTCTTTGCAATGAGATGACTGTTGTATTTTCCCATTTTCTGCGAAAGAGAATATTCATACTGGTCCATTTCACGCATACGCAGCAAGCGCTCCTCGTAATTTAGAACGCTTTTATAGAGATGGTTGATTTCCTCATTGTCCGACACCGCGTTTTGATATCCTTCCAGGTAGGACTTGAGCTGACGCAATAGATTTTCCGCTTCATCGAATTGTCTGGCGTCAGCCAGGGCTAAAACATCCGAAAACATCTCATTGGATGTAAATAGCACGATTTGACCGGCGACCCGGGGATTAGCCGCATGCTTGTGCTTGCCGGGCTCGGCTTCCCGCCGTATTCTAAGCTGACGTTGTTCGGTAATCCTGGACATCGATTCCAGGGCATCGTCATATCTTACGCTGAGATCAAAGGTGATATCCTCGGAGAGTTCAGGTTTCAGGGATAATTTGAACAGCACCGCTTTCTGCTGATTCGAAAAAAGATCGTTGAGCATTATTTCAACCGCGCCATTCCGTATCTGGGCAGGATACCCGTACACCTTATCACAGCTGACAAAGCTCCCGGGGAACTCAAGAGTCATTTTGCAGTTCTGCGCAACCACCGTAAGCAAACCCTGTAGTTCCTCAGCGAAAATATCAGGGATTTGATCCGGAGATTCAATGAAGTAGTAATTCCCTCCGCCGTTTTCACTCAGCTCCGTCATGAGATCCTCGTTGTAGTCACTACCCACTCCGAATGTGGAAAGGGAAATCCCCTTCTCCCGAAACCACTGCGCAGCCAGAGCACACAATTTTACCGGTTCGGTGATGCCTTGATTCGCCAGGCCATCAGATAAAAGCAGAACTCGGTTCACACGGTGTTCATTCACACTTGTATGAGCTTGTTCGTATCCCTCGAATATCCCCCCGCTCAGGTTCGTATTCCCCCGCGCGGTAATTTCGGCTATGCGCCGTTTTATGAGGTTCTTGTCGCAGACCGTTTCCGATTTCTGGAGAACCGCAATCTCATGGTCATATTCGACAAGGGATAGATAATCATCGCGGCTGAGATTATCCACGACAAAATTTGCCGCTTCCTTTACGTAATGAATCTTATCGCCCCTCATCGAACCGCTACGATCGAGGACGAGGCAAACATTCAAGGGTACCCGGGCATTGTTATCGCCGGTTTCGGCGGCTTTCAATTCCAGGTAGAGGAACAGTTCCGCTTCTTTCTCGCTGTTTTCAAAATATTCGCTTTGAGCTTCCAGCCTCACATCAAGAACTGACATTTGTTTTTCCTTTTTGCATTATCACAAACATGGTATTGGATTTGGTACAGACCTATTGTATCGTACTATCCTTGGAATTAATGATTGTTTGGTAATTAGGGCCTCCTGAAAAAACCCTATGCTGCCATTTTACTATACCCCAATC
>CAWZYW010000506.1:0-2702 GCA_963966255.1 uncultured Salinispira sp.
TCGGTCTGGAAGTGGACGGGCATGAACGGATTCTTGGGCCCGGTGATTATTACCACGCCCCCGTCGCTGTCCCCCACCGGGCCTGGACATTGGATGAACCCACGGTTTTATTGGACATCTTTTCACCGCCCCGGGACGACCTGAAATAAGGGAAAATAAGAAGAACAGGAGAATATCATGACCAAGCTTGCACAATTTTCGCTGGGAACCGGCGATCGATTCGCCCGCCAGGCGGCGGCCCAGCTCTCGGCGGTGAGCGCCGCCGCCGAACAGGGAATTGCCCTGGATATCGTCTGGAACAAGTCGTTTCGGGAGCACAAGACCATCGGTTCCCAGCCGGCCAGCACCCGGGAAGCCGCTGACGCGGCGGTCAGGGCGTACCGGAACTCCGGCGCGGACCGGGCCTGGAAGGGGAATTACTACCTGGACGCCGATCACATCGGCCTGGAGACCGTGGGAATCTATCTTCCCTACGCTGAGTTTTACACCCTGGACGTGGCCGATGCCATCGGCCGGGACTGCGACGACGCCTACCGCCGGCGATTCATGGATGCCGCCGAGTCCTGGATCGGGAAGAACATCGCCGTTGAGGGACTGGAGGGCGGCATCACCATCGCTGCGGAAATCGCCCATCGGGTGGCAAGCCACTACCTCTTCGCGGTGAAAAGTGCCGGGGACCTGTATCGGCACATCGCCGAACAGCGCGCCGGAAAAGCGCTTATCATCGAAGTTTCCATGGATGAGACCGCGACGCCCCAAACCCCCGAGGAGATTTTTCTCATTCTCCTGGCCCTTTCCCTGGAGGGTGTCCCCCTGCAGACCTTCGCCCCCCGCTTCAGCGGGCGCTTTAACAAGGGGGTGCAATACGTCGGCGATCCGGCGGCCTTTGCAGAGGAGTTCGAAAAAGACTCCCTGATCCTCCGGCACGCCGCGGGGGTGCTGGGCCTTCCGGATAATCTCAAACTCAGTCTTCACTCGGGCAGCGACAAATTCGCCATCTATCCCGACATCAGCCGGATTGTGAAAAAGCATGACGTCGGCCTCCACGTGAAGGCCGCGGGAACCACCTGGCTCGAAGAAGTCATTGGCTTGCTGGAAGCCGGGGAATCGGATTTCGTCAAGGACATGTACCGCCCCTGCCTCCATCCCATGGACGAGCTCACCGGACCCTACACCGAGGTCATCGACATCGACGCCTCGGCCCTCCCGACGGCCGACGAGCTGGAAAGCCCTTCCGGAGATGAGCTTATTTCCATGCTTCGCCACGATTTAGACAATCCCCGCTACAATCCTTCGTTACGCCAGCTCTTCCACGGCGGCTTTAAAATCGCCGCAGAACGGCGAGAGGAGTACCTCTCCCGCCTCGAACGCCACGAGGAAATTATCTCCCGGGAAGTGAAGGCCAATCTGTTGGAACGGCACATTCTGAGGATATGGGGTTGATGGAAGATAGCTCCGCGCTGGCGGTCTGCCTCAATCCGACGCTGCAGAAGACCCTGGTATTCGATTCCCTGGTGACCGGGGAAGTGAACCGGGCCGACCTGCTGCGGCTGGATGCCTCGGGCAAGGGGGTGAACGCCGCCCGGGTCCTGAACCAGCTCGGATTCAAAGTCCGCCACCTCACCCAGGTCGGCGGAGGCTTCGCGGAGCTTTCCACCCGGCCCTTGGCCTCCGACGGCGTCGAAGTCATTCCGTCGGCCAGCGGGGCTGATATCCGCTTCTGCACCACCGCCATCGACCGCCGCCGGGGCTTGGCAACCGAGCTGGTAGAGCCCGGAAATCCAGTGGATCGGGAGACCGAAGAACGAATCCGCGCCCTGTTCCTGGCCGAACTGCCCCGGACGAACCTGCTGATCATCAGCGGCAGCAAGGCGCCGGGATTTTCCCCCGGACTCTATCCCTGGATGGTTGAACAGGCGGGGGAAAGCGGATGCCCGGTTATTCTGGACTATCGGGGGGAGGACCTGGACGCAAGCCTGCCGTACGGCCCCTCCTTCGTGAAGATAAACCGGGAAGAAATGATAGAGACCTTCGGCGGCGAAGCCGATGAGATTTTCGCCGACCTGTACCGGCGAAGAGGAACCCGCCTGATCGTCACCGACGGCGGAGGCCCCGTGCGCTACTGGAACGGCCATGCCGTGGCGACCCGTCTCCCTCCTGCCATCAAACCGATCAATCCCATCGGCAGCGGGGACGCCTTCACCGCGGGCATGGCCGCGGCCCTGCTGGGTTCCGGCGCGGATCCCGCCCCGGGTCGGCGGGTCGATGCGGCGATGCCCGAATCCCTGCTGGATGCCATGGTTGAAGCGGGAATCCGCTGCGGTGCGGAAAACGCCGCCCGATTAAAACCCGGGGACATCCTCTCTCCGCCGGGCTATGGGGAGTAGGGCCGGCTCTACACCAGAATGAGTTCCAATCCGATCTCTGCCATGGCTTGTCGGGCGGCGGCGCTTATACCCTTGTCGGTGATCACGATATCGACTTTTTCCAGGGGCAGGAAATTCACAAAGCCCTTGCGGCCATATTTGCTCGAATCGGCGGTGAGAACGATTTTGTCCCCGAGGCCCGCCATTTTTTTGGCGATTTCCGCCCCTTCCTGGAGATGGGTGGTCAGGCCTTTTTCCACCGAGAAGCCTCCGGTTCCGATAAATACGTAACGGACATGAAAGGTCTCAAGTTGCGCCAGGGCTTGTGAACCGACT
>CAWZYW010000507.1:0-2697 GCA_963966255.1 uncultured Salinispira sp.
AGACAGCCAAAAAAGAGCACGTTTCGATTGACCCCATCCACCTTCAGCTGAGCTGCTCCCGTCAGGATCGGCTGGCTTTCGATGACAAGAGCGGAGTTTCGCAAATCCACAATTTCAGGAGATGATATATCGATAGTCGGAGGCACGATATAATCTCCGACCAGCAGCACTTCGGCACCGAATACCGTGAAATCAACCTCATCTTCCCTGCTGAGAGAAAAATCCCCGGAGACCGAATCGCGGTACGCAAGGCCGTATCCCCGGTCGATATGCGCGATGATACTATTCAGGAGAAAAATCAGAAAAAAGCTGATTGAGAGGATGATAAACATCGGCAGGAGCTTTCTTCCGTTCCGTTTAACGTTGCGAAGCGCTAATTTGAGCATGCTATTTTTTCGGAACCTTTCGTCGGAACAAAGCGATGAGGTAATCAAGAAGGATCGCACTGAAGATCGCAGCGAAAAAAGATCCAAGGATCAAATTAATGTAGTTCACATTTTCGAAATAGCGCTCATCATCGGCAAATCCGTCGATTCTCACCACGTACCAGGGAAAGTTCACCCGCCCTTTCACCGATTCAAGAAGCGCGTACTCATCGATCATGTCTCGAACTTCGTCACCGGCCACCGAGGCCAAATCCCGCCCCGCCTCGAGAACCTCGGATGAAGTTAGGTTGGATAGATCGAGATCCCCGACTATGAGTTCGAAGGTAGACTCTACCGCCCGGGCGATCTGATCCTGCCTGCGCAGGATTAATTCATCAAAATCGCTGGAACTCTTTGCATTCAATTCCTGAATATGAACTTCCGCGAACTCCCTTAATTGGGACAGTTCCAGAACCCTGCTGCGATAGGAAAACAAGACTTGTCCACGGGAGTTGAGCCACAGACCGACATCAGATTCGCTGAGCGGCGGAGAGGTAGGTTTCAATTCGTTATAGTCCTCTATTGCCTGCTGAAAGACTTGTTCATCCCTGAACTGGACAAAATTCCTCAAATTCGTGCCGATGACCCGTTCGAAGACTCCATTATTGGTGTCTATGTAGTAATTTACCCTCACGAGGGTTCTCTCCCTGAACACCCCGTTGAGCACCAGAACTGAGAAAATGCTTGATCCGAGGAATACAATAAAGAGAACAATAATCCAGATCCATTTCCGCTTAAGAAACGAAACCATATCTTCAAGCGTCAGGATCTCTGGCTGCTTTTTCTTGTCCACTTTTTACATCCTCTTTATGAGTTCTGACTTCTCAAAAATCCCTTTCACGTCATAGACGAAGCGGCCCGTCTTCGCAAGGCCGACCCCATCGATCCGTTTGAACTGATCGTGAGCTACCGCTGCGACGATGGCTTCGAAATCCCCAAGATCACCTTCGTCAAAATCCCGCAGCTCTATATCAAACTCCCGCTTCACCGATGCGGCGTCGGCCCACGGATCGATCACCTGCACGTCGCAACCGAAATCGGTCAGCTCGCGGTAGATGTCGATAACCCGGGAATTGCGGATATCCGGGCAGTTCTCCTTGAAGGTGATACCCAAAAGCGCGACTTTGGCATTCTTCACCGGCCGTTCGCCCTGTATAAGCCCTTTTACCACCTGTTCGGCCACATGCTTGCCCATATTGTCATTGAGACGTCTACCGGCGAGGATGATTTGCGGATGATAACCGACTTCTTCCGCTTTATAGGTAAGATAATAGGGATCGATACCGATGCAATGCCCTCCGACGAGTCCGGGTTTAAAGGGGAGGAAATTCCACTTGGTTCCCGCCGCCTCGAGAACTTCCAGGGTGTCGATGTCGAGGCGATCGAACAAAAGGGAGAGCTCATTGACGAACGCAATGTTGATATCCCTTTGCGAATTTTCAATGACTTTGGCGGCCTCGGCCACTTTGATGCTGGAAGCTTTGAAGGTACCGGCTTTAATGATCTGGGCATATAGATCATCCACTTCCTGAGCAATCTCGGGGGTGCTTCCCGATGTAACTTTCTTGATATTGGTCAGGGTATGTACTTTGTCCCCGGGATTGATGCGCTCAGGACTATATCCGCAGAAGAAATCGCGATTGTATTTTAATCCCGATTCTTCCAAAACCGGTACGCAGACTTCCTCGGTACAACCGGGAAATACCGTCGATTCATAGATCACGATATCGCCCTCGCTGAGATACTTGGAGATCGTTCGGCTGGAGAGAATCAACGGATTCAAATCGGGTTTTTTATATTGGTCCACCGGTGTAGGAACCGAGACGATATAAATATCCACATCGCGCAAGTCATCGGGATCGCTCGAGAGAATAAGCTGTCCCGATTCCGCCAGTTGTTCCGGGGACACTTCCAGGCTTCGATCAAGCCCTGTCTTGAGTTCCCCTACCCGTTCTGAATCAATATCAAATCCGATGGTCGGTCTGGATTTTCCGAATTCTACGGCCAGCGGCAAGCCTACATATCCGAGTCCGATAACGCCGATTTTTTTCATGAATTTTCCACTCCGTAATACTGGAGATACCAGTCTATAAATTTTCCAACGCCTTCTTCAATTTGCACCCGGTCTTGCGAGCCGAATCGCTCTGCGAAATACGACATATCCGAAAATGTCGATGGGACATCTCCCGGTTGCATCGGCATCATATTTCTCACCGCCCGCTTTCCAAGCTTTTCCTCGATGACCTCGATGAAATCCAGCAGTTTCACCGGG
>CAWZYW010000508.1:0-2686 GCA_963966255.1 uncultured Salinispira sp.
GGGGTATCCCGGTTTTTTCCATTTGACCGGCCCACCGACCTGCCCAGCCCCATCGCTTCGGCCCTGCGGCGCTACGGAAGCCTGGAAGCAGCCGCGGCGGTTCCCGCCGGGGTGTATCGCCCCGCTGCCGTTGATCGGGACCGCCTTACCGGCTCCTTCGCGGCGCTGTACGCCCTGGAAAACCTCGGCTCCCAGTTGCGCGCCGCAATGCCCGACGGGAACGCTCGCCTGCCGGGCATCGTATTCCCCCGGATGCGCACCGAAGCATTTCACCGCGGCGGGGCAGCCAAACGTCCTCTGCTGTTCCTCCGCTGGATGGTTCGCAGGGATGCCGTCGACCCCGGGGGATGGGAGCTGATCCGACCAGCTCAACTGCTGTATCCCCTGGATACCCATATGATGGATCTCAGCGGCGCAATGGGCATTCGAAGCCGCCGGGGAGCCAATATGGCTTCGGCGATGGAAATCAGCAACTGGTTCCGTGAGATTGAGCCGGAAGATCCGGTCAAATACGATTTCAGCCTGACCCGCTTGGGCATACATCCGGACTTGTCAAAAGAATCATTCCTTAATAGCTTTAACAGATAAGAACGAAACCCAAGATAAAAAGGACGGTGCGATGAAAATCCCCAAAGCGATGGAAGACGCGATCAATAATCAGATTCGGGAAGAACTGGAGTCGGCTTATCTCTATCTGGCAATGGCCGCGTACTTCGAAGATCAGGACCTGCCGGGCTTTTCTGCCTGGATGAGGAACCAGTACCAGGAAGAACTGGCCCATGCCCATAAGTTTTTCGACTTTCTGTTCGAGCGCGAGGGCCGCTCCCTGGTTCCTGCAATCAAAGAACCCCAGGTCGAATGGAAATCTCCCCTGGACGCCTTCGAGGCGGCATACGCCCACGAGCAGCATATTACTTCCTGCATCAGCGACCTGGTGCTGTTGGCGCGAAAGGAAGGCGATATGGCCAGCGACACCTTTCTCCAATGGTATGTGACCGAACAGGTTGAGGAAGAAGCCACTGCCATCGCCATCGTGAAGCAGTTGAGAATGGTCGGCGATTCGAAAACCGGTCTTTTTCTTCTCGATCAGGAGATGGGAAAACGCGGAACTATTGCAGAATAGCTTTTCAATCGTTATCTTATTTAACAGACAACGCTGCATGAGAATTCACGCAGCTGAATAAGGAGCGCTCCATGCAGAAATATGTATGCGAAGTCTGCGGGTACATCTATGACCCCGCAGAAGGTGATCCCGACAACGGCGTCCCCGCCGGAACCGCCTTTGAATCCCTCCCGGATGATTGGGTATGTCCCATGTGCGGCGCCGACAAGGAAGATTTCTCACCTGAAGAGTAGAACCATTTCACAAGGGGGGGCTATCAGCCCCCCTTTTTTTGTACCGGCGTTGCGGTATCTCTCATGAAATATCTCCGTATGTTCCTTCCCATCTCAATAATTCTGTTGCTTACCCCCTCATGCTATTACCTCAATCAGGGAGCGGTGCTGATCTCACATCGGGCATCTTCCCGGGGCTTCGACGCGGCGCTTCAGCGCAGCGCCAGGGAACACGGGGAGGACAGCGCTGAATACCGGCGATTAGAAGAGTTTTTCGCCCTCACCGCCGAAATTTCCCGCTACGGGCGGGAAGAACTCGGCCTGAATAGGGATAGAAACTACAGTACCTATCTCGAAGTTGAAAACGAGTATCTGGTGGCGGTGGTGAACGCCGCCCCGCCGGACAGCCTGGAACCATATCTTTGGAGATATCCCTTCTTCGGACCGGCTCCGTATCGCGGGTTTTACGATCCGGATGACGCCAGGGATGAAGCACTTCGCTTGCGGAACCAGGGCTATGATACCTGGATACGGCGGGTCGACGGTTTCAGCACCCTGGGCATAACCAGGGATCCGCTAATATCCTTTATGATGGACTATAGCGAGTACTCCCTTGCGCAGCTGATTTTCCACGAACAGATCCACGCGACCCTTTGGGTGAAGCGCGCGGTGAATTTCAATGAAGAACTCGCCACCGCCCTCGGACAGATGGCCGCGCTGGAATATCTGGCCGACCGCTACGGTGAAAACTCCGAGGTTCTCATTGAATCCAGGGCACGGATTTCCGATGCCAATCAGTTCGCCTCGGATATAAATGCGTTGGCAACTCAGCTGAATAGGGTCTACGGTGAATACACGGCAGTATTTCCAGAATTGCCTCCGGACGAGGATCTTCTGAAAACCAAGCAGAGCCTCATCGGAGACTTCCAGGATAGCTTCGCCGAAAATTATGAGGATCGCTATGGATCCGAAGCGTATCGGGGCTTCGCCGAACTGGAAATAAATAACGCATTTATCTCCCTGTATCAGACCTACAGCGGAAGGGGCGAAGATTACCGGCGATTGTATAACCTCGCCGGTTCGGTATCCGAAACTATCAGGCTACTGAAAATGGCTTTGGACAATCCGCAGGCGTACGGATCCTCATATTCCCGGGGGGATGATCCATATCAGTTGGTTCTCGATCTCATCAGCTGGCTTCAGAATCGAAGGGCCTCGTAACGCTTGTAATGATCAAGAATCACAATCGCCGCCATTGCCTCCACCACTGGAACGATTCGCGGGCATATGCAGGCGTCATGCTGTCTCTTATACACATCTCCGAGCCCACGAGACCGAGGCTGATCTCGTA
>CAWZYW010000509.1:0-2681 GCA_963966255.1 uncultured Salinispira sp.
CCAGTATGCTGAGATCCATGGAATACATAGTAGGCGCGCGGAGGCGCAGTTGCAAGAAAGCCGGAGCAGGCGCCCTTTCATTGATTTTATATAACACATGTTATATAATCATCTGATGCCGCCGAAAGTACAGTTCAGCAAAGAACAGATCCTCGACACCGCCTTCGAACTGGTGGCTGATGCGGGCATGGCCGCGCTTTCGGTACGGGCCCTGGCAAAGCGCCTGGGATCCTCGGTGGCACCCATCTACGTAAATTTTAAAAATACCGGGGAACTGATGGCCGCGCTGGAACGGAAGATCATCGATGTCGTATGGCGCTACTCCACTAGAGAATACTGCACCCACGGATTCTTCAATATCGGGATCGGCCAGCTCCTGTTCGTCCGGGATTATCCCCGGCTCTACCACGATCTGGTTATCAGGCATCCGGGAGATAAGGGATACGGCGTGTCGGAGCAGATGGTCGATATCATGGTGGCCGATATCCTTCTCGAAGGCCTTTCCCGGGAACAATGCCGCGCGCTGCTGGAAAAAATGGCCATTCAAACCAGCGGTCTCTCCCTGGCCATTGCCCGGGAAGAGCCGGCGCTGTCGCTCGAACGGGCCCTGGGAATTATGGAAGAAACTGCGAATCAGCTCATCTTCGCCGAGAAACAGGGCTACGGCAGCGCGCAGATCAAGCGCATCTGCATAGATGGAGTGGATTGATCCTGTCTTTTTTTTTCAAATATTAAGTAACACTTGTTACATAATACATGTTACACATAAGAGGAGTGAACGATGAATATCATTCTGGTAAACGGAATCCCCGATGATGATCAGTGGCGGGATCATGAAAACGCACTGGAATCCCTGAAGCGGGAACTTGAGAACCAAGGAGCGGAAGTCGCATATTTCCCCATACGGATAATGAACTTCCAGTACTGTCAGGGCTGTTGGGATTGCTGGACCAAGACGCCGGGGCAATGCCGAATCCATGATGACGGCGAGGCGTACCTGCGTGCCTTCAGCAAGGCTGACACCATAGTATTTTTCACGCCGATCATCGCCGGGTTTATTTCCAGTGAAGCGAAGCGTGCCCTTGACCGTTTTATCCCCAGCGTACTTCCCCATATAAGCATGTACCGGGGCGAGAGCCATCATCTCCAACGCTACCCGGAGATACAGAAACGGCTGGGAATCGCCATCCTGGACAATGGAAATATCAACCAGAAATCAGTGGACATCGTTTTCCGCAATTTCGAAAGGGTCGGAAGAAATATGCGGAGCGACAAAGCGATCCGGACCTTATTCACGCCGGAAAACCAAGGGGAGGTACTCCATGAAATACTTAGCGCTTAACGGATCCCCCCGGGCGCGAACTTCCAACTCAACGAGAATACTGGGTTGGCTCGCTTCCGCGGAATCCTCCATTCAAATGAGTGAAATACAGTACCTCGCCCACGTGAAAAAACACGAGGAAATCCTATCTGCCGCCCGGGATGCCCGGGGGCTGATTTTCTGCTTTCCCCTCTACGTCGACAGCATGCCGGCGCAGCAGAAGCGCTTCTTCGAATTGATGGAGCGAGAAAAGGAAACATTCAGATCAATGCCCGTGGCGTTTATCATCCACAGCGGGTTTCCCGAATCACTCCAGAGCGAGAGCCTGGCGGAATACCTGGAGCACTTCGCCGGGGACATCATGGGGATGAAACTGCTGGGAGTGGCGATCATCGCCGGCAGCGAAGCGCTGCAGATGGCCCCGGATGAGATGTTTACGCGCCAGAAGGTAATACTCCAGGAAATGATGAGGTATATCGAAGCGGAACGGCGGTTCCCCGTCGACATCAATAAGCGCTTGAACGGCGCGCGGAGCCTGAGCCGGACCCGACGGATACTGTTTTCCATCAACCCCTTCAAGCATTTCTACTGGCATCTGCGGGCGTCAAAACACCAGCACCGGGTACATCTGAAAGCACAGCCATACCGATAGACCGCCCTTGCCGGGGACTGCTTCAGCCGGATTCCTCCAACGGGGCCGCTTCGCTGATTTCGCTTTTCACGCCGCAGCGCGGGCAGTACAGTTCCGTGAGATCCGAAGGCACATCGCCGATGGAAAACCATTGGCCGCACTCCTCACATCGGTAATGGCTCAACTGCTCGATGCTGCACTCCATATAATCCTCCTTGTTGTTTCAGGCTTCGATGAGTTCAGCGTTTCCCCAGGGCGATTTGAACGAAGTCCTCGGGGCTTTTGGCCCCGAGCAGGTTCTCCCGGACTTCGTCTTCCCTCAGGGTTTTCGCGATGGAGGCCAGAAGCTGCAAGTGCGGTTGGCGGTTTTCCGTTCCGGTGGCTATGAGGAATACGATACGGGTGGGCTGACCATCCAGGCTTTGAAAGTCCACTCCGTCGGGAACAAGGCCCGCCGCAAGAGCCATTCCTTCGATACCCTCGGAACGGCCGTGGGGAATTGCCAATCCGTGATCCATACCGGTGCTGAAACTGGCTTCCCGTTCCATGACATCCCGCAGAACCCGATCGGGATCGGATAGGCGGCCGGCATTCTCAAGGCAATCGACCAGCTCCCGGATGATTCCATCCTTATCCCTGGAACTGAGGGGGATGATCACCTGAGCCGGTACGAGGAAATCTTCCAGCTTGAGGGTTCCGCTGCCGGCTCCAGCCGCCACGTCCCGCCTG
>CAWZYW010000510.1:0-2671 GCA_963966255.1 uncultured Salinispira sp.
GCGATATGCTTTTCGAAATCCTCGATGGCATCGTGAACGTTTCTCCAGCCCTGGGTGAGGTTGGAGAGACGGATGTATTCGTCAAGCTGGCTGTGCCCAGCATGCTTGGACCGGAAGCACTCGGTGATTTCTTTCCTGGCCCAGGGGTTTTTCGCATCGTAGCTGAGAATCCGCTTGAGGATCTCGATGGCCGTATTCCATTTTTTCTCTTCCTGGAAATGGGGATACAGTTCCTCGAGGAGCTGAACCGCCCGGTCCTCATTGAGGAGCTTCGCCACCCGGCCTTCGGCATGGTAGAAAAATTCGGTTTCCTCGGGGACCAGGGAAATCAGTTTCCCCCAGATTTCGTGAACCTGATTGAACAGTTTTTTATTGATGTACCGGTACAGGGCCTTTTTGTAATGGGAAACCGCGGAGTCGTTGTTGCCGTCCTCCTCGGCCTTTTCCGCCAGCTTGCGGACGATGTCGGCTTCTTCGTAATCGACCCGGATCAGCCGCTCCCATGTTTCATGAAGCGCTTCGGTTTCGCCGTCGTTTTCATGGCACTGGGCAAGGGTCCGCAGGGCATGCCGGTTCTCGCCGAAATCCAGTATCCGGTTGCTCAGATGCTTCACGATATTCCAGCGATGGTTTTCGCTGAATATATTGATGAGGAGGAGAAGATTCGAGTCGTCGATGGACTGTCGATTCAGACTTATGATCCCCGAAAGATATAGCGCTATGATGCTGTTTTTAGAATGGGTGAGGTGCTCTTCGCAGAGCTCCATAACTTCATCTTCCAGATCAGCGTCAAAGACTTCCTCGAGCAGGGCGTCGAGTTCTACATAATTATTTACTGTATAATTAGATAGAGCAGCCCTGGTCCATTTTTCCTCGTTTAGCTGTTCAGTAATTTTGTTTAGAATCGTGTCAGACATTGCCTAAGAGCTCCTGGATACCTTCGGATACGTCGGTGAAAGAGATTTCCTGCGTCATCCGCATGTACGAAGTGATTTTCGCATGGATATTACCGTTCATTATATCGGACAGCTATTAGTTTGTATACCGCTTATAAACTTCCGGTGAGAGGCTTCGGATCTTCAGCAGAATTTCATCGATCTTCCTCTGATCCTCGCGATTCATCACCAGATGATCGATTAGCCAGAAATAGTGATTGATCAATCGGGGCATTAGCAGGGGGCGACGGTTATCATCGCGGATTTCCTGTTCCAGGGAGAAAATTTTCTGTCTCAGCTTGCCGTACTCCAGGGCTCTGAGCTCCCGTTTGATGCTCAAAACGCCCCAAAGCGTCCCATACACCGGAATCCACTCCAGGATCTCTGGGGAATCGAGGCCGGTATCCCGGACCTGGTCACACAGGCGAACGAAGAGCTCCGCCTCGAAGGCTTCGATATCGATATCCTGAGGATCCTGGAAAAACGCCTCCCGGAACATAACCCGGGCCTTCTGTTCCTCACCAATCAGAGCGTAAATATCCGCCAGCTCGCTCAACAGACGGCCTCTGGGACTTCCAGCCTGAACCGCTTGCTGCAGATGCTCCAATGCCTGCTCGTAATTTCCGATTCCCTTGCTGGCGATTCCCAGCCAGAGCTGGATGTCGGGATCCGCCTCGCCGGAGCCGATGCCGGAAAACAGATCATGCACCCTGGTAAAGATCAGTTTGCGGAAACTCTCCACCAGCGCTTCACTACTGGGGAATCCCGATATAAAACGGGTAAAGTCTTTCCAATGGTGAAGAAGGGCTTCGGCCTGGTCTATAAGCTCGACCTGATTGATAGCGCTCTGGATCCGGCCCTGCCAGAAATTGATATATTTCAATCCCGCCAGTACATCCGGATGATCGAAATCGAGGGCCAGCGCGCGATCAAGACATTCGTATGCGTCTTTCATGCGGCTTTCTGCAATGAAATGCGAGGCCTGGGAGATCAGTTCATCGATTTCCGAATGGAATTCTTTGCGCTTATGTAACATCTTTGTATATTACTATGCAGTAATTAGGATTTTTGGTAAATATAGTATATGAGATATCCGTCAGTATTGATCGCTCCTTCCATCCTCTCTGCGGACTTCAGCGATTTAAAGAGCGCACTGGGGGATATTCAAAGCTCCGGAGCTGACTGGGTCCACCTCGACGTAATGGACGGTCATTTTGTACCGAACCTCACCTTCGGCCCCAAAATGGTGGCTGATCTTCGACCCCATTCGTCACTTCCGTTCGACGTCCATCTGATGATTACCAACCCCGAACAGATGGCCCATCGCTTCATCGAAGCCGGTGCGGATTATCTGATCTTCCATCTTGAAGCACTGGTTCATTCACATCGGCTGATTCAGGACATCCGGCAGCGGGGCGCGAAGCCGGGCATATCCATCGTTCCCTCCACTCCGATTTCAGCCAGCGTGGAACTGCTGCCGTATGTCGATCAGGTGCTGGTCATGACGGTGAACCCCGGTTTCGGCGGGCAGGCGATGATTCCCTCCGCGGGTGATAAAATCCGGCAATTATCCGAAATTCGTAAGGAACGGGGGGATGATTTCCTGATCAACGTTGCCGGAGGCATAAAAGCAGAAAATGCTTCCTCTGTCAGGGGTGCGGGGGGCGGCGCGCTGGTAAGCGGGGGCGCCTTTTTCAATGTGGCGGGTAAAAAGGGTTTTGTATCTGCGCTTTCGG
>CAWZYW010000511.1:0-2666 GCA_963966255.1 uncultured Salinispira sp.
ATCGAGGATGCGCTGCCGGTGATATTCCTCCAGGCTCCGGGCGGCTTCGTCCTGGCTGCCGAAGGCCGCCAGGACGTCGCTGACGGTCCACTCACTCGGACGGTCGATATCCAGCAGCCGGTACAGATCCCTTGCTATGGCGATGCTGTAGCTCAGCTCTTCGGGGACTGCCGCATCCACATCGGCGGCCAGCAGTATCCGAAGGTCGCCGGCGGCCTCAGCCTGGGCGTAACGGCGGATTTCTTCCCGGGTGCCGCTGGTAATGGTCTGAACGTCCTCGGGAACCATGAAATACCAGTTCACCGTAGGATAAAGGAGCAGTCCAGCAATTGCGATTACCAGGAGCAGCAGGACAAATCGAATTCGTTTGCTCATAATACTGTTCTCCAAATGAAGACTTTTAAACACAGAAAGACCACGGCGAGGTTTGATCCCTCCGCGGCCCATTGGAAAGGTTCTGCGTTATTTAGCTTCGCTTTCTTTTTTAGTTTCTTTTTTGTCGGCTTTGTCGGCGTTCTTAGCTTCGGGATTTATGACATTGGCGATTGCCGAGCGGACGAACTCCATATCGGTGTTGCTGTCCACGGTAACCACGACGCTGTCTTCTTTCACGCTCTTGATGACGCCCCGGATACCGCCGATGCTCTGGACCTTATCGCCCTTCTTCAGCTGATCGAGCATGGCCTTGGTTTCTTTCTGGCGCTTATTCTGGGGCCTGATAATCAATAGATAGAAAATCAGGAACACCAGACCGAACATACCGAGGGAATAAAGCATCGAGCCGCTGCCCCCGGCCGGAGCCGCAGTCTGCAGCAGGTTAAAAGTCTCGAAAAGGGAATTCATGGTAGATGCATCCTTACAAATGTAATTGAGATTCGCGCAAAAATACCACGTAGCTACTCAGCAGTCAAGGACATCGACCGCAGCCCGGGCAACAGGCCGGCCCCCCCCGGCTGTCTGAGGACCTTATACCTGCAATACCTTGTCGATTTCCGACGGGTCCCGGGTGATGCCGTAGATCCTGCGCAGCCGCTCTTCATCCAGATCTTCGCCCAACTCGGTCCGCATCCGCTCAAGCAGCGCCTCGAGGTCGGAGTTGTCACCCTGCTCCCGCTGATAAATCGCAGATGCCACCGCCGGCTTGATCAGCCCTTCTTCGAAGAGCTCCAAGGTTCCCAGTTTCCGGTATTTCGCGCGATTCCGCTTATCGACGATGGCCTGATCATCCTTATAGCCGATGGTAAAAACAAAATTATCCCTCTGCATGACTGCGAAGGTTATCACAAAACATCAGATTGGCAAATGCAGCTGGAAACAGAAATCACCGTCGGCGGGGAAATTCATCTGCCCGCCGAGGATCTCGGTGCAAATATATTCGATGAACAGAAGTTCGCTGTTACGCTCGAGAATTTCCGAACGCGATAAACCGTTTCGTATTGCCGCCAAAGGAGCTGAACCGCAGAGCTCTTCCGATTCGCAGGATATCAGCAGCTGTTTTGAAACCGATGAAAACTGTAATTTCAACCCGCCCTCGAAATCCTTTCCCCGGTTCGCAAGTCCGTAATGATGGATTGCGGTGATCAGGGCTTCGAAACCCGGTCGATTTATCATGCAGCGAAGCTCGGCATCACCGGAAAGTTGTATATCATATGCTCCGGGATTCGCCTGATATTGTTCCTGATCCAGGACGCGCCGGGCGGACTCCACCGGTGAGATTATCTGAGAACCACCGGTTTCAGCAGCGAGAATCCGGGCCTGGCTGAGAAGGCTGAGATTCTGATGCAATTGCTGCAGATCATCCCGCAGATTTGCCTGAATTTCCATCAGGAGCTCCCGCTGGGATTGAACCATGCCGTGAGCATCATCGTATTCCTGAAGTATCCGATCGGTATTCTCCACTTCGGCAAGCGCATTGGCGCTTTTCAGCAGCAGCGGGGATATCATCCTGAACAGCAGACCATCCGACCAGGAAGCGCCTCTGTCCTGCTCCAACTCGGGGCCCTGATGCGTTTCACGGCGCAAGCGGTGCTCCATTTGTCGATAGCGGCTGGCAAAGAAAGCGACCAGCATGGTAATGCCCACAAGAATCCCCAGAAGAATGGTGAAATTCCGCGAGCTCCACATAAATACCGTGGAAAAGCGAAACACATGAATTCCGACGAATATACCGGAGAATATGCCGTGGGCGACTCCGGCGGCGGGAATAACAAACAGGGAGAACAGTATGCTGATGCTCAGCAGGAGGAGGATGTCGAGCAGCAGGCTGGTTTCCGAGACCGTGCTGATTGAAAAGAGAACATTAGCGCTGGTCAGCAGAAGCGAAACTGCATACATCCGGCTGAGGGGTATCCGGGTAACGGCGGACAATACCAGCAGCACGGATATGGCCGAGATGGTTCCCACGTCGATGATCAATTTTACAGAAGAGTAATCCCGGCCCCTGGGCATGAGGTTTACAAAAATATCCAGGAAAACCATGGCGATTATGATTATATGGATCATCAGGTAAATCGCCCGATCCATTCTATTCTGGTTTATCTGAGCCACGCGACCTCCCGGACCTTCAGGCAATTAACACTATAGTGCCCCAAAAGCCCGGCTGCCACAGAAGATAAAAAAATACCATGTAGGCCTCGGGTGTATACTTGATTGATAACCACAACGAT
>CAWZYW010000512.1:0-2640 GCA_963966255.1 uncultured Salinispira sp.
TCGATGGATTGTTTGTGCAGCTCCTGAATACGCTCTGGGTTATCGCTGATGGAATTGTAGAGCGAATCGATCACCCCTTTGCCGATGTCCTCGCCACGCTGCCGATGCTTCAGCAGCTCTTCCATCAGGCTGGTGAACAGATCGGTACCGCTCTGATCGGCCTCCCGGATGGTTATCCTTGCGTCCCCGGGAAACAGGGGAAAGCCAAGAAGCCGTTCCAGGTACAGGAGATTCCGATCATTCGGACCGCAGATGGCGGCGAAACTATCGAGATCGGGAAATTCAAAACTGCTGTCAATACTCAATCAAACCTCTTTTCCGTGGCCATAGTGTACGACCTGACGGCAGGGCGGTCAATAATCAACAAATACTTTGGGTTCGCCGGAAGCGCTGGTGATTTCGATTTCGTTTTTCAATTCGGTAATAGGCAGCCATTGGAGATAGACCGATAAGCTGTTCAGCAGCTCGAATTCTGCCTGTCCGTCGTCTCCGGTGACCACTCTGGGCTGCCAACGGTAGTTGACGCGCAGCATCCAGTCCCCCAGGTCGTGATAAAGGTCTACGGCATAGCTCTGTAAATTGAACGGGCTGGATTGCCGATCCTGCCTGCTGAAGAAGTTGAATGAACTAAACAGATCGGAAATGATATTCCGGTCCGGCAAACCGAGGGCCGCGTTGTATGGAGTGAAATAGCGGTACATCTGGGTGTTGTTGCTGTTTGAACTCAATTCCACCAGCAGCAACCTGGGGAAAAAAAGCCGTAATGACGCCTCGAAACTCAGCACTGAGGAAGTGTACTCAACGAAATCGTGATCCCATGAAGCGGACACAGAACCGGTAAGTTCCCCCCGCCCGAGACTTCCGATTGAAAAGGACTGATTCAGGCGATGGCTCATACTTGACAAGGTAAAGCGATCAGCGCCGCTTTCGATCCACGCGGTTTTTGTCCCGTTCAGTTCAAGTAGATTTCTTAGCGCCAGGTCAAGGCTGCCGGCATACCGGGGGGAGGAAAGCACAAAGCCCAGTTGATCGAGTCGGGACTCCTGAATCGAAAACCCCCCTGCGGCACTGAGCTTCAGGTTTTCCGCGGGGGTGAAGTCGACTGAAGCGGTAATTTCTTCGAACTCCACCCCCCCGCCGGCGACATTCAAACCCGAGGCGAGGATGGCATCGACTGTTTCCGAACCGAAGGCATAAGAGGCATTAAGGCTCACCGCCAGCGGCGGCAGGACGGCATCCACTCCCAGCCGGTGAGTGATCCCCCGATCCCCCGGCGCTGAGGTGTAGGTCAGCGACGCCGCGTGAGCCGAGAACGTCTCAGCGGTACCGTCGAAAACCCGGGTATTCAGGCTGCCGTCGCTTTCTCTGCTTGTCTGCCATGCCCGGATTCCCAGCCGGTGGACCAGATCGAGACGATCGTCGGTATACCAGGGCTGAAGGAAATTTAGAGTGGCGGTGTTGCTGATCACCAATGATTGCCGTTCCTGGGCGAAGGCGCTGGTTTCCAGGGAATCGATCTCCGTCCCGGTCAGCAGCGAGGAATAGCCGAGATTGCGCCGAATTGCCCCCGAGTAGCTGAGCTGGGAAGAGGCGACGAAAAATCCCTCCGCCAGTCCGAGATTCTGATTGATATTTACCTGGGCATTATCCTGGATACTGAAATATTTGCTCTGAAGCCCTGCGACCTCATCAGGACCGTGAAACAGCGCGGTAATAAAATGGTTATTCGTGAGCGAATAGCTCAGGCGGTACTCAAGCGGCTTACCCGTCGAAGGCTTGTATCCGCTTTGAGGCGCCTCAGGGGCGCTCAGGGAAAGACCTGAAGAAGCCGGCAGGGGAATCCCGATGTCGGCGGCTTGCTGATCAAAAGGCTCCCGGCCATCTTCGTCCCCGCTGTCCCGGGATCGGATCCCCGATCCTGAAGAAAAGGCATCCGGGGGCCAGAGCCCGGTTATCGGATCCGCATCTTCCGCCGCCGCCTCCACCTCCCGCTTACCGCCGGTGTATTCAAACAAGGTACCCGAAAGGCTTGTCAGTCCTGAGGGAAACTGAAACTGGCTCGGCGCGTATATCAGGTCTTCGGGACTGTTCACCGCTACGGCGTTGGCCGCGGGAATATCATCGTTGGAACTGATCTGCCAGGTGAAGCTGCTGACATAGTTGGACATTCGAAAACTGCTGACAACGGGCCCCAGGGATTCGGCGACATTCGGCGTATAGCTCATCCGAAGGCTCCAGGCCATGGCCTCGGTCCCGAAGGACGGGCTTTGTCCCTGGGCGACCCCGGTAAAAAGCAGCTGGTCCCAGGGCATCTGCTCAGACCGTTGGGTAAACTCCCTCAGGTACGTGGGATCCGAATACACCGGCAGATCCAGATCCAGGGAAAGGCTGCCGAAATTCCAGCCTAGCCGCGTATCGAGTATAAAACGGAACGGTATGTTCAGACCGAAGAGATACGACTGATGCCAGACGGGATACACCTCGCCGCTGCCGTCGGTATATCCGGACGTATAGCTGAGTCCATCCAATCCCGGATACAGTTCCCTGGTGAATCCCAGGGCGAGTAGAATCTCAGCGTTCTGCCCCTCCTCGGACAAGGCGCTGGCGGACAGGCCGATGCTTCCTCCCCTGGCGCTGTAC
>CAWZYW010000513.1:0-2635 GCA_963966255.1 uncultured Salinispira sp.
CCGGTCAGGGGCCTGGGCTCCAGTCTGGTCTCCATGCGTGCCTGGCAGTCAATTCGGCCTGCTCCGATATCACCGTCCAAGGTCCAGGCGGACCGTTGGACCCAGCTCATGCGGTGCAGTTCGGTTCTCCGGAAGGCACCGCCCTCGTGAATGAACAGTTCCAGTTCGCCGCGCTCGTCCAGATCCTCGAGATCGTCGTACCAGATCCGATAACTTGTGTCGCCGGCATCCTGTTCCGGAACGAACAGCAGATATTCGCCATCGTAGCGTACCGGCTCCAGAACCTCGACCTGAATCTCTTCGGTGGCGCTTCGTTCGATTTCCCGGACCAGGCTGTCCTTGGCGGATTGCATGGTCTCCACCGCCGCGGTTTCTGAAAAGGCCCGGGATTCCACGGCTTGGATGAAGAGGGACGAACTTTCGGCGGCATGATCCCTCCGGTTCCAGATGCAATGGGGCACCAGGAAGCTGTCAATCAGCGACACCGATTCCCGGCCGTGATAGAAGGCGGAGGCCCGCAGTAACAGGCTGATCATCTTCCAGCGTCGATCGGACACATAATACTCGGGATCCTCCTCGGCCCTTCGAGCCAGGGCTGAGCGAAGATCCCCGAGGACCGCCAGCACTTCCTCTCCCAGTTCCAGTTTTGTGTAAGCCCCGGTCCAATCTTCCCATTCGTCAGAACGGATGGCTTTTTCGAGATCGGGAAGCTCCTGTTCGCCGCTTTCGGATATCATGGCAAAAAACGCCCGGTCCGACTCGATTGGTTCGATGGTCAGCCGGATCAGGAAGCGGTCCCAGAAGGCCCGGGTTTCATCGCTCTGCTGGATTTCATTGCTGGCGGCGATAAAGCACTTCAGGGGAAGAACCATGACCTCGTCGCCGTTTCGGAATATCCGCTCGTTCAATGCTCCCAGGAGGGTGTTTTGGATCGGCGGGCTTGCCTTCCATATCTCATCGAGGAACACGATGTCGGCATCGGGAAGAAACCCTTCGGTATTCCGGGTGTAGCGGTCCTCGTGCTTAAGCCTGGCGATGGAAACCGGACCGAAAAGCTCATCGGGGGTCGAAAAGCGCCCCATCAGATATTCGAAAAAACGGGCTTCCTTGAAGGCCGCTGCCAGCCGTCGGGCCACCATGCTCTTGGCGACTCCCGGGGGGCCCAGGAAGAAAACGCTCTGACCCGACAGGGCTGCCAGCAGGCTCAGGCGCAGGGCCCGGTCCCGCTCGAACAGCCCGGAAAGCAGGTGCTGTATTATCGAGTCGATTCGCTGATATAATGACGGGGATTTTTTCGAGCTCATATATCCATCATACTGCCAGGGGGAAGGTGTGAACAGCCAAAAACGGCGCATCCGGGAATACGATACGGAGCAGTCCGATGAGCATCTGCATTGGCGGAGCGGATCAGCCCGACGGGTATTTCAGGGTCCCATCTTCGATGTCCAGGCGGTGGAGCATCATCGGGAAGACGGTCGCACCGGAGAGTTCCTGAGGCTCGACTGCGCGGACTGGGTGAATGTCAGCGCATTCCACAGGGACAGCAGGGGCCGATTATGTCTCGTGATGGTCCGACAGTTCCGTCAGGGGGCGGGAGAAATGAGCCTTGAACTGCCCGGGGGAATGGTCGATCCCGGGGAGGACGCCGCAGAGGCGGCGAAACGGGAACTGCTGGAAGAGACCGGCTTTCAAACCCTGCAGGTTGAACACCTGGGCAGCGCATCGCCCAACGCAGCGTTTATGGGTAATCATATGCATTGCTATGTGGCTCTGGGCTGCGAATATCTGGGAGAACAGGATCTCGATGAAAACGAGGTGATCGATGTGGAACTGGTTCCTATTGAACTGGTGGAGCAGGGCAGGGTTCCGGAATTCCTGGTCAACGGAATCATGGCGGTCCCCTGGTACTACCTTTCGGTATGGATAAAAAACGGCGGGCTTGAGACCATCGGAGAGAACACATGAAGGAATACGACTTTGTTATCGATATGGAAGTTCGGGATTATGAACTGGATATTCAGGGAATCGTGAATAATTCGGTATACCAGAATTACCTGGAACATGCCCGCCATAAATTTCTGCAGGCCATTGGAATCGATTTTGCGCAGATGCACGAGGATGGGCGGGATCCGGTGGTAACCCGGGCGGAAATCGATTATCTGCAGCCCCTGCGGAGCGGCGATCTGTTCTACGTGGGTACCAAACTTTCCCACGAAGGCAGGCTTCGGCATATTTTCCATCAGGAGATGATCCGATACCAGGACGACGCGATAATCTGCAAAGCCAAAATCACCGCTACGGTGCTGAAGGGCGGAAAACCTATTCCGGCCAGGGACTTTCAGGAAGTGGCGGAGAAGTTCAGGGCCACCCGCTGACCGGCAGCGCTCGGCGGCTTCGATTCCGTGCTGTGGGTAAAAAAAAGCAACAAGCCAGAACAAGTTCTGGTTGTTGCGAAAAAAAAGGCGCCGGCCGGAATCGCCCTCCACCTCGCTCCATCCAGTCGCTCGGTTCCGGGCCGTCCCCCGTCCCTGCCGCCGCCTTCCGGGCGGCTTGTCCTCGCTATTCGCTCGGCGGGCCGGGGGCTTCGATTCCGTGCTGTGGGTAAAAAAAAGCAACAAGCCAGAACAAGTTCTGG
>CAWZYW010000514.1:0-2630 GCA_963966255.1 uncultured Salinispira sp.
TCCATATCTATAACTACTCATATTACAGCCTCGATGAAGTGACCCGGAAGATGATGCTTGAGCAGGACGGACAACAGACAATCCTCGGTGTACTGGTTCTGGACACGGGGGGACGACTGCTGAATCCCAGCGGCTTTGATTTTCGCAGAAGGCTCGGCGATCTGGACCCGCGGAATTATTTCGTTAAAACCAAGCCGGCGGTTTTCACCCAAGGTCCCCTGGCGGAGGAAGTAGGAGCGGTTCAAGTATATTTTTCCCGTCAGTTCGTCCGAAACGAGCGGAGCAGGATGGTACTGTTCCTGGGAGCCTTCGTCCTGATTTCCACGCTGATGCTGATCATGTCCACCAGCCTGTATACCAGAAAAGTCATCCTGGACCCCCTCTCAGATCTTCAGAGGGCCAGCAATCGGGTCGCCAGGGGAGAGTATGATGTCGGTCTGAACATCTCCCGCAAAGATGAGCTGGGCGACCTTGCCAGGGACATAAGCCTGATGGCCGGAACCATCGAAGAATCGATAAACCGGATAACCGAGGTCAATAACAGCCTGGAGGAAAAGGTCCGCCAGCGCACCAGGGAGCTCGTCGATGCCGAACGGATGGCGGCGATCAGCAATATGGTTATCGGAATGGCACATGAAATCAATACCCCGGTGGGTAATATCATCCTCGCCGCGAGCCATCTGCAGGAGATCAGCGGACAGGCAAAGACCAGGCTCGAAACTTCCGGGTCCGGGGACCCGCCTGAGCAGCTCCCGAGACAGGAGCTGGAACAGGATCTGAAGACCATAGAAAACGCCATGGACATCATCCTCGAGGGTGCCAGGCAGGCTTCCGAATTAATCGAGCGATTCCGAAATCTGACCGTCCTTCCTGCCGAGGAACAGCGTCAGGGATTCGATTTGTTTGAGCATATCCAGGTGGTATCTGAGAGCATCCTCAGCGACAGCGGTGCATCGGCAACCCAAGTCCGCATGGAAGGCGAACGGCCCATGATGGTCAGCAGCTACCGGGGATATTTCACCCGGATCCTCTCGGTGCTCATCGACAACGCCCTGACCCATGGAGGCCTTGAAGCGAACGCTCTGATGCTGGGTCTGGAAATCGCCAGGGAAGGTAATAGCGTTTATCTGAGGTTCTCAAACAATGGCACGGCGATCAGCCAGGATAAACGGCAGCTCATCTACGAGCCGTTCTACACCACCCATCGGGGAGCCGGACATACGGGCCTGGGGCTCTATGTAGCATATAGCATCATCGTGAACGAAATGAAAGGCACCATCCGGCATGAGAACCCCGGCGGCGGCGGGGTGGCATTTCACATGACCTTCCCGAACATCGCCATGGCTGATGATTCGGTGAACCCGGAAATGCTTTAATCCGGCCGATACTCCAGCCCCAAGGGCGGATACTGGTTCCGGTAGGTGAACAGAATCTGCAGGTTCACCATCTCCCCGCCCCACTCCACCGAGGTTCTTTCCCATTCCAGCGGCTGGCCGTTCACGTAAATGTCATAACGCCGACGGTATCCCGGAGGCCAGAAATCATCGTACTCGAGGAACCATGCGTAGACCTCCCGCACCGAAAGGATATCCGCCGGCCCGCTCTCCTGGTCGACCAGCAGGAATCTTGCCCGGCGCAGCAGGTCAATAGCGGTCTGGGCCGCCCGGGCATCCAGGCTGAATGGTTGGGGACTGGGATAAATCGCGTCGGTAAGGGGCTGCGGTTCGATGAGGAGGGTCGCCGGGGGCAGAGGCAGGCTTTCCCCGGGATCGGTCTGGGCCTCAAGCGCCATAAGTCCGAAACCAAGAAAAAGCGCGAGCGAGCCGGCGACAAAGCGGAAACCCTTCATGATGCTAACCGAGCTCCTGTCGGGCTCCGCGAGTATCGATGGATGCCTGGGTGGCGTGGATCATCCGCAGGGATTCGTGGCCGTCGGAAGCGGTGGCCGGCGGATCGGACCCGCGGACAAAGGCCGCCATATTCCGGACCAGCTCCCGGTCTGCCCCGAAGTGGGATGATTCGAAGTCTTCGGTTCTGCAGTCGATTACTTCCCGCTCACCGGAAAAACCCCGGTAGAGTTCCAGACACCCGTTGTGACGGTTAAGCAGAATCCGTCCGGCGCTGCCCACCAGTTCCAGAGTCTCCTGGTCTTGAGCCTTCGGGCCGTAAATACAGAAAAACAGAGAGGCCACCACGCCATTGCCGTATGCCAGGTCGACAATAGCGTGGTCGACAATGTCGGCCCCGGGAGCATACACGCAGGTATCGATTTTCATACGTTCATCATCGGCCTTACGCCAGCTGGGGGGAATGAATTTAATGCCCATTTCCTGGAAATCCGGATCCTCGAACAGATTATAGGGACAGTCCAGGTCACAGCTCAGACAGCCTTTTGGATGATCCTCCCGGGGTGCGAATTCCGGACTGGATCCCCCTATGGCGCTGATGCTATGGCAGGAGTCATCTGCGAACCAATTGAAGACATCGAAGTGGTGGGACGACTTGTCGTTCAGAGCTCCTCCTGACCAGGCGTTTCGGCGGTGCCACATGTGGTAATAACGGGTGTAGGGAATGACCGCTGTCTCTTATACACATCTCCGAGCCCACGAGACCGAGGCTGATATCGTATG
>CAWZYW010000515.1:0-2621 GCA_963966255.1 uncultured Salinispira sp.
GTACTGGCTGGAAAAGTCCCGCGTTCCCCGTTTGCTCAAAATGGGCCGGGCCTGGTACGGGGGTCTGCGAAACGAAATCCGCATGGAAGCCGACGCCTCCCAATTACAGAACCGGGAAATCGCCGAATACCTCACCAGCGGTGACAGCTACTACCGCTACTGCATCTGCGAGAAGGCCATGGATCTCAACGAACTGTATTGGGTGCTCTGTTCCCTGCGCGGCATGGTCGGTCCCGAAGCTCCGCCGAAACGCTATCGGGACATCCGGATAAGAGAACCGGAAACCGTGAGCATCCGCCGGCGGCGCAAGCCCAGCGATGCCGAGCGTCCGGTGGACCCCATGGGAAACCGGGTGCCGAATATGTTCGATGTGATGCGGGAACTCAACGATATGCGAAGCCGGGACGGCGGAGATGGTCAGCAGTGATGGTCCTTCTGGACGGCGGTATGGGCCGGGCTCTTCACGAAATGGGAGTGTCCCTTGACGCACCGCTCTGGTCGGCCCGGGCATTCCTCGAACGGCCCGAAGCGATCGAACAGGCTCATCGCGATTTTATCGCCGCCGGCGCTGAGGTAATTACCACGAACAGTTATGCCCTCACGGATTACTACCTCAGGGCAGGAGGTCTGTTGGACCGGAAAGAGGACCTGCTTCGGATGGCCTATGCCCTGGCTCAAGCGGCTCGGGATAAACAGTCCCCCGACAAAAGCCCGCGTATCGCCGCCAGTATTCCCCCTTTGAACGAATCCTATCGTCCTGACCTGGTGGAACGCCGGCAATGCGAAGACGAATATCCCCGACTGATCGCCGCCGCCGTGGACGGCGGTGCGGATATCCTGCTCGGGGAGACCCTGTCGACGCTTTTAGAAGCAGAAATCATCCTTCGAAGCGCGGGGAAATACGATATCCCCCGCTGGATAAGCTTCACCGTCGGGGCCGACGGCAGGCTACGAAGCGGCGAGAGCATTGAGGAAGCCCTGAAATGCTGCCGCGAAGGCGGCGCCGAAGCGATCCTGTTCAATTGTTCCATGCCCCCTGCCATTGACCGGGCATTGGACCACCTGATCCCCGCCATGGGCGCCAGAGCGATGCCTTTCGGCGCATACGCCAACCGATTCGAGCAGGTCCCGGAGGACTTTACCCTGAAGGGCGGCATCAACCGGATCAACAGCGGCCTGAGCTGTTCGGCCTACAACAGCTGGGTCCGCAGGTGGATAGAACGGGGTGCGTCCATCGTCGGGGGTTGCTGCGGAATCGGCCCTGAGTACATCGCGGAAATTCGTGAGCTGGCTTTCGGCTGAACCGCGGTTATTCCGGAAGCCCTAGGCCGGCAACATCCCCAGGAAAATCATCCAAAAGGTCAGGCTCAGAATAGAAGCCAGGGTCGTCACCGAAACGATTTCCCCGGCCAGCCGGCTGTCTGCTCCCATGGCCCGTGCCATGGGGAAGCTGGCGACTGCCGTGGGGCAGGCCGCGGTGATCACCAGGACCCTCAGCGCTGCGGCGTCGATACCGATGAGCAAGCCGCCGCCGAGAACCGCCGCCGGGATCAGGAGAAGCTTTACCACCGCAGCCAGGGCCCAGAGTCCTGAACGGTGCATCAGCGAGGAAAAATCCAGCGAGGCTCCGATGCCGATGAGCGCCAGGGGCAGGGTCAGACGCGACAGGTACTCGAGAGTGCGATCCACCGCCGGGGGCGTAGCCCAGCCCAGCAAGGCGAAACCCAGGCTGACCACCACCGCCCAGATCAGCGGATTTCTGATAAGTTCGATCAGCACCCGCCTTATCGGGGATTCCCCTTCGGCGAGGGTTCCGTGGCTGAGGACCATCACCGCGAGCAGATTATACAGGGGCATGATCATTGCCAGCACCACGGCTCCGTAGACCAGGGACAGGGGACCATAGGCGATTTCGATGATGGCCAGGCCTACGATGGCTATGTTGCTGCGAAAGGCCCCCTGCACCGCCGCCGAGGACTGGGGTCCCGGGACGCCGCGGAGAAACAACCAGAGAAACCCTACTGCAAGCAGGGTGACTCCGGCAAACAGTCCGATGCCGGCAATAAGTTCCGTCGGAACCGCCTCAACCTGGGAGAGCCGGCGAAAGACCATGACCGGCAGGGCGATGCGGAACACCAGCTTCGAAGATGTGGAAATAAAGGATTCATCCACCATCGAACTGCGCCGCAGGATGGCTCCCAGGAATATCAGGGCGAAGAGGGGAAGCACGTTGGAGAGGGCGGCGGTAAACAGGCTCATTATGCGTCCTGCCCTGGGACGGCTTCAACTCCTGCGCCGGACAGCGCTTTCAGGGCTTCAAGCCGAGATTCGCGGTACTCCGCCGCAGATTCGCTGATCTCGAGTTTTTCCAGTTTGGCCCGGGCAGCTTCGCTGGCGCCGGCGATAATTACCCGCTGGGAACGTCCAGCGGCGTCGAGGATAATGGTCTCAAGTGACAGGCTTACGGTAGTGCTCAGGAATGAGACTTCGGTAAGATCGAGGATCAGTGAAGAAGCCGACTCCCTCATGAGGTTCGACTCACGGGCGATTGCCTGGGCTACGCCGAAAATCATGGGACCGCTCAAGTGGAACAACACCACCGAGTCGCCCAGGTTTTCCAG
>CAWZYW010000516.1:0-2610 GCA_963966255.1 uncultured Salinispira sp.
AGCAACAGGATTCAAATTCTGCTGATGCGGTCAGACGAAACCCGCCATCAGGAGTCGTTTCAACCGCCTCCACCCTTCTGCCCAGCCGGATATCGGTTCCCCGGCGTCCCGCTTCTTGGCCCAGGGCGAAAGCCGCTTCGTACGGAGATATTATGCCGACGTCTTCGGCGAACAGTGAACCGGCGATGCTTTCGCTCAGACCGGGTTGGCGGGCGAGGCTTTGTTTGCGGTTCAATATTTGCGGCTCGAAACCGTTGCTCAGCCCGTTTTCCCGAAGCCGTTCCAAAACGGGCAGTTGCTCCTCATCCAGGGCGATCACCAGTGCCCCGGGAAATCGATGGGGTATCGAAAGCCGGGGAGCCAGATCCTTCCAGAGCCGGTTTCCTTCGGCGAGCATCTCTCCCTTCAGGCTGTCATGGTCGGCGGCGTATGCGCCGTGAAGAATTCCGCTGTTGGCCCGGGTGGCCCCGGAGGCCAGATCAGCTGCAGCATCGAGAAGCACGATGCGAAGCTTGTCGCCGTTGCCCGGGGTCCGTCGCCGGTGTGAGAGCTCATACGCGATGGCGCAGCCGATTATGCCGCCGCCGACGATGGCCACATCGTATACACGAGAATCCATCAATCCTCCCCGATGCTCCGGGTCGCGAGAAAATCTATTCCTTCAAAGCTCGCGAGAACCTGCCCACGGCGGGCGGGAAGCGATACCTCCGCCCGATACAGCGCATCCAGGAGGTGGGGTATCCGGCCCCGGGGTACCGGTTCGGCGCTTTTTACCGGTATCCGGGGAAACAGTTCGTTGTTGGTGCTCATGGTGGCGGTGACCACCCGACGGGGCCTGAGCAGCTCTTCCCGGCCATACACTTCGCCCCTGGGACAGCGGTTTCCGGAAACGACTATCCGTTTTTCTTCGAGCCCTGCCCCTGCGTCAATGGAATCCGGATAGCGCACTTCGAGATGGCAACCCATGGGGCAGCTGATGCATATCATTTCCCGGACGGTCTCAGCCATTGCCTTCCTCCTCAGTGCTGATATGAAACTCGAATACCGCTGAGGATCCGATTTCAGACCCGGATCCGGACCAGCTTTCGGGATCCACATCGATATGAATCATTTCCGAAGGTTGGATGTGCCGGAGTTTTTTCCGCTGCAGAACCGTTTTTCCCCGCCGGAGTTCCAGCACAGCCTTGTTCGAGACGACCATGCTGCGCATGGAGAAACGTAGGGGAACATCGGCCCGATAGTTCTGGGGCAGCACGTATCGCACATTGGCTCCGGCGGTAACCGGCACAGTGTGAACGGTATCGCCCGACAGAGCCCTCCCGGCCAGCTCGCCATCGCCGTTTCGCCGGCTCAGCCAGGCATCGGCACCCTCGGCGCAGCGGACAGCTTCCTCGCTGACCCAGTCAACCAGGTCGTGGACATGCAGCACGTTTCCGCAGGCGAACACCCCTTCCATGCTGGCCATCAAATCCTGATCCACCCCCGGTCCGTTGGTTTCCGGCCGGATTTCCATACCAGCAGAGCGGATGATCTCCGTATCAGGTACCAGGCCAACCGAAAGCAGGATTGTATCGCAGGATAGATCGAATCCCTCGCTGCTTCCGTCCACCGGTGCGATGTGCACCCCTTCCACCCGGTCCCGGCCGCGTATTTCAGTGACTTCGTGAGAGAGATACAGGGGTATGTCGAAGTCGTTGAGGCATTGGACGATGTTCCGGGTGAGGCCCGCCGGATAGGGTTGAATTTCAACCACCGCCTCGACCTTCACTCCTACCCATGTCATGCGCCGGGCCATGATCAGGCCGATGTCGCCGCTGCCCACGATGACGCAACGGGTTCCCGGAACATACCCCTCAACATTGACCAGACGCTGAGCCAGGCCTGCAGTGAACACCCCGGCGGGCCGGGTGCCCGGAATGCCGATATTGCCCCGGTTTCGCTCCCTGCAGCCCATGGCCAGCACCACCGCATCGACGTCGAACACCAAAACCCCGCTGCGGGCCGAACTGACGATGACCTGCTTGCCGGCTCCTTCCGCCGCGTTGCCGTCATCGTCGGGGGTGCGGCCAACGCTTCCGGATTGTCTGATCTCGGTGACGCACATGGACAGAAATACCTTGATGTTCCCGTCGGCCAGCACTTCCTCTGCAAAGCGTTCGGCATATTCGGGGCCGGTGAGCTCTTCATCGAACCAGTGAAGACCGAATCCGTTGTGTATGCACTGGTTGAGAATGCCGCCGAGCATGGCATCCCGTTCGATGAGCACCACCGAGCGTCCCTTTTTCGATAATTCCAGGGCGGCGGTCATTCCCGCGGCGCCCCCGCCGATCACCGCGCAGTCATATCGCTGATGCTTCATGGCCGGGCCTCCCGGGAAACCTCACCCGCAGACGCCGGGATCTCGGCATGGGGATCGGTTTCAAAGGCCGAGCGTTCGCCCACCCGGAACTTCAGCAGTTCGCTGCCGGCTCCCCGCTTACTTATCTCAAGCATATCCTTCCCGGTTTCTCTGGCGATAATCTGCAGGATACGATAAGTGCAGAATCCACCCTGACATCGGCCCATCTGGGCCCGGGTGTAAAACTTGACTCCGTCGAGGGTGTCGTGGCC
>CAWZYW010000517.1:0-2601 GCA_963966255.1 uncultured Salinispira sp.
GCCCTGGCCCTGGTACTCCTGGTCCCACCGGACTTCGTGAGCCGCCTGCAGGTCCTGAATAACCTGAGCAATATCATCGAACCTGAAATGCGTGCCCTGGACGGAGATCGGGATTCGCCGGGCAACCGGGGAAACATTCTCGGCGAGGGAGATCCGGACGCACAGGGCGGCGAAGAGCGCCGGGGCGAACTGTACGTCATGTCCCCGGAGCGCTGGGGCAGCGCAATGGAGGACGGTCAGGGACAGGGCGGCCAGATGGAGAATCAGTACATGGTCATGGTGGTATCCACCCCCCGCCAACCGGTGTATCTGGCTGATGAGTACTTCAACCTGCTCGATCCGGTCCGGGGCTTCTATTCCGATCCGGCTTACGAACTCAACCAGCTGACCCGTAGCCAGTTCCTGGAAAGCTGGGTCAACCCCGATCCGGCTCCACAGCGGAACCGCATTCCGGTCTGGGTCGACGTCTTCTCCACCATTCCCGACAAGGTAGCGTCCTACGAGCCCTTCCAGCTCGAACCGGCAGTGTTCGACTCAACCTGGTATCCCATATCCTACAGCTACCGCAGCCGCAGCCTGATATCCAATCTGAGTCTGAGCGGCAGCTTCCCGCGGGTGTTTCCCCTGAGTGATGTAGAGAAACAGGAGCTTTCCGGGTACCTTGAGATCAATCTCAACCCTGAGCGGGAAGCCCAGTATCGCGATTTCCTGAACTCGATTATCGATGAAGATGATGATTACATGACCCGCATCGAGAAAATCCTCAGGAATTACTCATCGTTCCAGTACGAGCTCGGCTTCACCGACAACGTCAGCATTCAGGCCATCAGCGCGTTTCTCTTCGAGAACCGCACCGGCGACTGCACCGAGTTTTCCAACTCGGCGGCGATACTGGGCCGGATGGCGGGAATCCCCAGCCGGGTGGTCACCGGCTACCTGGTATCCAGGGGATTGCAGAACCCCAACCACATCAGGGCCCTGGAAGAGCTGAAGGAACGCTACCCGCCCCTGGCCGAAGAGCCCTTGTCGGACCTCTATCTGGTGACCACTGCCCACCGACATTCCTGGACCCAGTTCTACCTGCCGGTATACGGCTGGGTGGATTTCGAGGCCACCACCTTTGCCATTCCCCCTGCGGGCAATATGGATCCGAACAATCTCAATGTGGTAATCCCCGACATCCGGGAGAGGACCGTGGTGGAACGGACCATCGACATTCCCTGGGGACTGATGTTGCGCCTTGCGGCGGCCACCGCCCTGTTCTCCCTCACAGCCGTCTATCTGATTCGCTGGTGGCGCATTGGAGCCCTGGCCCTGGTATCGGGCAGGGCATCGGAGGCGGGATACAAGGCCCGCTACCGCCTGCTGCTGATCCGTCTCAGAGCCCGGGGCTATGAGATTAAACGCCCCGACGCCACCCCGGCGGAGTACGCCGAGGCGCATCCTGAGCTTGACGAGTTTGGACGGCTCTACGGTGATCTGGTATATGGCCCGGCGGACCGACGCGACAGCGCGGAAGGCTCTGAAAAGCTTGCCGGGGAATACCGTAAGATCCTGTCGGTCCGGCGGGGACCTCTGGTGTTCCTGAGGGAACTGTTCAGCCTGGGCGATTTGAGGTATCTGTGATGAACGACGCGAAGCAAAACAGCGCTACAAAAAAACCGCGGCAACTCCGAGCCGCCGGCCGTCTCAGGGCGGCCTCGAGACTTATGTTCGCCATCCCGCTGCTTCTTACCCTTTTCGCCGGCGCTTGCAGCCGCAGAGAATGGGTTGAATTCCGGGGCAGCAGGGGCCTGGGTCTGGCCCGCACCAGCATAGAAGCGCCAATCGCCGTGAAGTGGAAACTGATCCTCGCCAAACAGCCGGATGACCGGCGACACTTCAACCAGCCCCTGCTGATGGACCGGACCATCTACTTCGGTTCCGCCGACGGCAACTTCTATTCACTGGATCTGGACAGCGGCTTTATGAACTGGACCTTCCGCACCGGAGGGCCCATCAACTCGGTGGCCTTCGCCGACGGCGAGAAGGTGTATTTCGGTTCCAGCGATGGATATATATATGCCATCGACCGGCGAAGCGGCGAGGCTGCATGGCAATTTCAGGCCCGGGGCCAGGTGAACTCCACGGTGGTGGGCTATGAGGATATGATCGTCGCCGCAGGCGATGCCGACGCGGTGTATTTCCTGTCCACCGACGGGGAACTGCAATTCGAGTTGGATAACGCCGTGTGGTATAGAAATTCCTACCAGGTCTTCGACGACATCCTGGCCTTCGCTCCGGGATCTCCGGAAAACCCGTATGACCTGGCGGTCTACGACCTGGCGAACCAGCGCTACCTGTGGCAGCTGGGGGAGGAACTGGATCGGTACTTCTGGTTCAGCTTCCCTGCGGTGAAACGGGGGAGACTGTTTTTTTCGGTGACAGGACTGGTGGATCCGGGGGTCTGGGAACACTATTTCGCCGGTATCGATTTATACAGCGGGGAGATCCTCTGGGAACGCACCGATCTGGCCTTCCTGACCGGGGAGATCGGCCTGTTGACCGCCCGGGATTATCTGCTGAAAAACGCCCTGCTTCTTGACTACGGAGCGCCGCTGG
>CAWZYW010000518.1:0-2600 GCA_963966255.1 uncultured Salinispira sp.
GACGGGTGAAAAGGAACAGGGTAATCCCCGACCCGAGGGCCAGCGCGAAGGCTGCTTCTGCAGAGCCAACGCGGCCCAGCCTTCCCAAGGTCTCGCTGCCGCCGGTACCAGCGACGGTGGCTCCGATAATCACGAAAACCGCGCCGATCAGCGCCGCCCGCCGTAAACTGAGCATCCGGCTTCCAACCGCGCTACCGATGATCACCCCGGCGCCATTGGCACCTAAATTCCATCCGAGAAACAGCGCTGAGCTTAAGAAAAGCAGGCCGGCCAAACTTTCCATGGATCAGTATTCCCGCTTGATGGCGGCGATGGAAATGCGATCCGATACATCCTCCGCGGTGTCTGCTATGCCGGAGAGTTCTTCGATGATCATGCTCAGTTGCATTTTTGCCGAGAGCCTCTGCTCGGCTTCATCTGCGAATACCGCGCGCTTCATCGAGTCTTCCAGTTTGTCTGCCTCGTGCTCGTGGAAATTCACCTTGGTGAGCAGATCGTGAACCCCCTCCGGATTGGACAGATAACTTTTTGCCGCCTGGACGGTGAAATCCACCGAAGCCGTCGCGGAAGCGGCAAGATCACCCATACCCTGCTGGAGGAAACCGGGCAGCACCGGTCGTTCAATATCGAGTTTCACCGCAACGGCCTTGAGCTTGTCGACCATCCGGTCGGCGTTCTCCAGGATGCTCAGTACATCTCCCCGGTTCTCGGGAATCAGCATCCGCGAGTATAGCCGGAAGCGGATTTCCCGCCGGAGTTCATCGCAACGGGTCTCCCGCTCCTGGAGCTCCTTCAGGTGAACCTGGAGATTTTCCATGTCCCCCCTGAGATAGTCCCTCATCAGAGCTTGAAATATCAAAGCCGCCTGGGCGATGGAATCCAGATAGTTGTTGAAATCGGCCACCAGTTCAGTGGTTTTGTTGAAGATTTTCGCCATGATGTCCCCCGTCCTCCATTATACCCCATGTCGAACTCAGGGAAACAACGATATCGTCAGGAGGACTTGCGGCGGATGGCGGCGGTGAAATCATAGCTGATTTCCCGTTCTAGGCCATCGGGCCAAACCCCGCTGAGCATCGTCTCAAGCTCATCGGAGAGATTCGCTTCATTTTCCGTATCGTAGCGGATGACTCCGGACCAGGTTCCCACGTAGCGGGTGAAATTCCGTCGGTCGATGCGAACAGCCATGCTCAGCGGCGGGGGCTTCAGTTCATAGAAGGGGAACTCTATGTCGCGGTACCGATTCCACAGCAGCCGGTTTCCCCCGGACCAGTACCCGTCCAGTCGGGGGAAGAATTCCTTCCTCATCAACGCGTCGATTTGTTCACTGATGGATACAAAGCCGTAACCCCAGACCGCCAGCAGGCCGCCGGGTCGCAGCACCCGGCGGCATTCGCCGAAGAATGCTTCGAGGTCGAACCAGTGCAGGGCCTGGGCTACGCAGATCAGATCGATGCTCTCGTCTGGATAGCCGCTTTGTTCTGCGGCGCCGATGCTGTATTCGATATTGGCTGCCCGGGGAGCCTGCTCCACCTGCTCCGGGCTGATATCCCTGGCCAGGACCCTGGTAAAGCGCCGGGACAGTTCCCGGGCGACCTGCCCGGTGCCGCAGGCGCAATCCCAGGCGCAATCAGTCCCAGGTGAGTTCAGGGTGAGGAATTCATAGAGCTCCGCGGGATATCCCGGCCGGTACTGTGCGTAATTCTTGGCGTTGGAGCCGAAACTGCTTCGGTTTTCCATCGATTCTCCTTAAGGCTGCCCGCCGGACGATGATCACTCCAACGGGGCGTCTTGAAGTGACTGACCGAATTCCAACACCGCCCGGTATTGTTCGGCGGGAAACGCCGCCCCCACCGCTTGGGCCAGCGGCTCGGCCAGCACCTGGAAGATATCCCTGGTTTTCGTCCAGGTATCCCAGTGATCAGTGCCTGCCCCGCCGTCAATCAGCGAAATAACCCGCGCGTAGAGCTCGGGCTCCAGAAAACGGCGGAACCAGCGGCCGGCTTTGTTGGAACTCACTGACCAGCCGTGTCCAGCCCCGATGTGCCATTCCAGCATCTCGCGGAGAAAGCGAAAATGCAGATCCGCCAGCATGGTAAAGGCGAAAAACTCCTCTCCCCGGCGAAGGGCCTTGGGTACGTACAGGCAATCCCAGAGAAATGCGTTGATTCGCCGGGCGAATCGCTCAGGGGTCGGCCGGTGGATATGCAATGCCGCCCCGTTTGCTTTCGGTAAAGTGCGGGCAATGTCGTCCTTGTCAATCAGCACCCGGTATCCCGCATCGAAGGTGGCGTGATAATGCAGCGGCAGATCACAGATTTGAAAGTCGATGCGAAGCCCGTCGCGGTACTGAACCAGGCGGGTCAGCCAGTGGTCCTCCGCTTCCGGAACCAGCGGCCATTTTACCAGAAGCGCGGACTTTTCCTCGAACCAGGCGTCCGCCGGGTCCTGGTTTTCCGCCGAAACAGCGGACTCGGTAATGCTGAGATAGGGGCCGAGATCCCGGACGAAGATCTCCATATCATAGTCCGACAGCATATCGACCGAATCATCATTCCGGGCTCGGGACGACGTGAGGACCACGGAGCGGACATCTTCAT
>CAWZYW010000519.1:0-2598 GCA_963966255.1 uncultured Salinispira sp.
TGAGACATACATTGCTTTTGCTGATGGTGATTACGTAACAGTTATTTCTCTAGTTGATAATTTCCATGACTCGTTGCTGTACGATTTACCGCAATTAACTGAGTTGTTTTTTCTCCGTGCCCTCTCGTATGACGCCATCGGCAACTTTGATAAGGCGTTCAGTGATTTATACCTCTACTGGGAGCTAACCCCATACTCGCCATACCGGAATGATATTGAGCAAATACTGAGGAATGCTGGCTTGCCGCTGTAGCTATGTTATGCAATACCGCAGGTAATGTGTTTTTGGCTTCGGTATTTATATTTACTGAGCTATAATATCTATGAATTGTTGATTTACTCATTTGAATAAAAAATACCTATGGAGAGCGTCATGATTGATGATGATGGGGTGGATATTCAGAAGGAAACCAAAGAGTTAAAGCGCGAACTGATTCAGGCGATGAAACTGCTGGCGCTTTTTCTCGGATCGATGTGGCTGGTTTTTCTCATTAATATAGCAGCGTTCGATGGCGCTCTGAACCGCTTCGGCGTTCACCCCCGGGAGGCTCTGGGGCTCATCGGAATCATCACCCATCCCTTTCTGCACGTCAGCCTCGGCCATATCGTGGGAAATACCGTGGGTTTTATTACCCTGGGCACCATGGTGCTGGTTCGGAGCTTCCGCGATTTCCTGGTCACCTTTGCGCTGGCCGCCCTGGTCGGGGGCCTGGGCATATGGCTGATCGGCGGTGCGAATACCGTTCACGTGGGAGTCTCCGGCGTTGTCTTCGGATACTTCGGGTACCTCGCTTCCATCGGCCTTTTCCGCAGAAAAGCCGGAACCATAGCGCTGTCGGTGATCACCATTCTCGCCTACGGGGGGATGATCTACGGGGTCCTTCCCACCGCCGGCTCGGTATCCTGGGAGGGACACCTGTTCGGAATGGCCGGCGGAGTTCTTTCGGCGTATCTGCTTACGAAACAGGACCGGCGTGCCTGATCGCATGTTCTTGGAGAGCATAACCGGCAGACCGGTTACTGCAGAGATGTGGTATTCTCCCTTCGGAGATCCGGGAGCCAATAAATGATTTATCTGGAGCTTGTATGATAAAACGCGACGCGCAGCTTATTTCTGTGATTTCGATTGTCCTTCTTCTTGCCGGCTGTGTCACCCCGGCGGTGAACACTACCGTTGCTGAAGACATTCAACCGGCGGCTTCCAAGGATCTGGATACCCAAGCTGAGGATGAAGGTTTTTCCGATTCAAGCGACCCATGGCAGGTAAATGCCATGGCAACCGCGATGCTCCGGGATTACCTGGGCTACTACGGCCTGATCAACGAGGCTGAATCAGTAAGCATAGAAGCTGAAAATGTTGGGGTCATGGGAGCAGGCTTCATGAGTGGCGCTGTTCTTCTTTTAGGAGTATTTAATCTGGTATTCGATGGAGAGATCAAACCTGCATATCGAATGACGGTGTTCGGCACTGGTGTTTCGCAGGACGAGGCAACCCAGAGTCTGGCGTACAATATTTCTGGCATGATGGGTGATTCGCTTTTCGGATATTTTGACGGAAAGACCTATGACTACCTAAGCGATTCCCTGGGTGGATATGGTATCGGATTTGTGACGGTGTTAGGCGACAGCCAGGATAATGCCGTCATAGAAGGCTTTTTCAGTGACTTGATCGGAAGGGCAAGCAGTATTCTTTCGGCGGCTGAGCCCCTTTTGCTTGATAGCCTCACTCTTGAACGTCGCTTGTATCCTCCAGGAGAACCGGTAGGGGTTCTTCAAATTCATTTATTCGGAAGCAGCTGGCATCCAAGCGGAAAAACTAGCGCTGAAGTCTTGTTCGATCCGACTGGAGAGATTTCTGCACGACTCAATCAGGCAATTGATTGGCCCGATGTGAAAGGGCAGTACCTTATATCTTTTGTCTATGGCCTCCGGTAGAAAAATGCTGTTCCGGCAGGACCGGCGTGCCTGAAAGTACATGGAATAAGGGTAAGGAACCGTCGGCGCAATGCAAATCAGGGTATGCAATAGGTACCCTTAGGAGACCGAAATGAAATATACAGCCCCCTGGGTATCATTGCTGCTGGCACTTTTCGCGAGCTGCGCCAGCACCATTGATGGAGTTGCCGACGATACTCAGACGTCAGTCCCGGAAATATCCGGGTCAGTGATATCCGGGATTCCGGATGATGTGTTGACCAGATATGCTGAGCAGGGGGTCATTCTGGATCTTCCCGAAGGGGCATACCTGGTACCGCAGGTGGAGCAGCAGGATGCGTATTATGACGTTGCCTTCGCTTTGCCCGATCGGGAGATCGAATTTCGCCTGGCCCTTTATTCGCCGGAATTTGCCCTGGGCGGCGGCGACATGGCATTGGAGCAGCAATTGGGTATGACCATGATGTTGATCGTCCTGAATATCAGCCAGGAAATGATCGGAGAATCGAGTTTTCAGCAATTTCCATACGAAGTAGTGAACCGAGAATTCGGCGCTGATTTCGGCGTCACCGGCCTGGTGGAAGGCCGTTCCGATTTTTCCAAGGGCTGGTGTTATCCGGCACCCCAACTGACCCGGGTCGGCAACGGAACTGACCCACCCCC
>CAWZYW010000520.1:0-2597 GCA_963966255.1 uncultured Salinispira sp.
AGCTTGATCAGGGCATTATCGATGCCTGCAGCGCTGCCGCCCAGTCCATCGCCGAAGGGGTTCAGCGGGCCATCGAAGGACGAAGCACCGTCTCGGTGGAGCGCAGCATCGCCCGCCTGCTGGGCATCGACGGCGTCGACGAGGATGGCGTGCCCCTCCCCAATGTCATCAGCGACCAGCTCCAGGACTATGGCATCCAATCCGATGGCGCGGCGTACCGCATCGCCTGCGGGATGGCGGCCACCGGCATGAGTCCGGCGGACCTGGCATCGGCCATAGGACGCGGGGAACATCTGCTGGCTGATTTCCCGGAGATCGGCGCGGAGGAAGCCCGGCTGCTGCTTGAGCCGTATGTAAGCGCAGGCCTTGATCGCATGGACGAAGCCCGGGACCGCCGCCGCAATCTTCGGGAACGCAACCCCGCCGGCCTCCAACCCTGGCTCTACGTTATCGTCGCCACCGGGAACATATACGAGGATACTGTGCAGGCCCAGGCCGCCGCCGAACAGGGAGCTGATATCATCGCGGTGATCCGCAGCACCGCCCAGAGCCTGCTGGATTATCTTCCCTACGGGCCCACCACCGAGGGATTCGGCGGCACCTTCGCCACTCAGGAGAACTTCCGCATTATGCGGAATGCCCTGAACGAAAGCATTGAAAAAACCGGACGCTATGTCCAACTGGTGAACTACGCGTCGGGACTGTGCATGCCGGAGATCGCCGTCAGCGGGGCCTTCGAGGGCCTGGATATGATGCTGAATGACGCCATCTACGGGATCCTGTTCCGGGATATCAATATGCGCAGGACCTTCATCGACCAGCATTTTTCCCGGATGATCAACGCCTATGCCGACATCATCATCAACACCGGAGAAGATAATTACCTGACCACCGCCGATGCGGTGGAGGAAGCCCACACGGTGCTGGCCAGCCAGTTCATCAACCGGGCCCTGGCACGTCGCTCTCTTATGCCCGACGGGCTCATGGGACTGGGCCACGCATTCGAGATCGACCCGGATATCGAGGACGGCTTCCTCATGGAGGTCGCCCAGGCCCAGATGGTACGTCAGATATTTCCGGATTCGCCCATCAAATACATGCCCCCCACCAAACACATGAGTGGGAACATTTTCAAGGGCCACCTTATGGACGGCATGTTCAATCTCGCATCGATTCTGACCGATCAGAGCATCCAGCTCCTGGGAATGCTCACCGAGGCGGTCCACACTCCCTTTCTCCATGATCGCGCCCTGGCCATCGAGAACGCCCGGCACATTTTCACATCGGCCCGGCATCTCTCGGAAGAAATCAGTTTCACTCCAGGGGGCAGGATTCAGAAGAGGGCGGAACAGGTGCTTTCGGAAACCAGGGCCATGCTGGAAACCGTTGAAGTCGAAGGCCTGATGAAGGCCCTGGAAAACTCACGCTTTGCCGGCATCAGCCGCAGCGAGGGAGGCGGAAAGGGCGCCGACGGGGTTATCATCGTCGGTGAGCGCTGGTTCAACCCATTCGCCGAAGAGATGGAAATGCGGCTGAAGCGACGAAACGCAGGGGGTGAAAGTCCGGCCCTCGCTGCCGATGATTCCCTGGGAGTAAGCGATGAACGCTGATATTTCCAGAATTCTCCCCTACGGCGACACCCTTGGGGACGGCAAGGTGCAGCTTTCTTTTACCATTCCCATGCCCATGAGCCCCGAGGCCCGGGAATGCGCCAGGCAGCTGGCGGCCAATATGAAACTTGAGGATATCTCCGTGGTGCATTCCGAGGACCTCAGCAGGGGATTCAGTTTCCATGTGATATACGGGCGAATGACCGCTGCGGTTGATGCCAGCCGTATCACCGTTCCGAAGGTCAGCACACCGGTGATGAGCTATTACCAGGTGAACGAATATATCTCCGCGCATTTCCCGCGGCCGATCCGGGTGGTGGGAGCATGCACCGGAAGCGACGCCCACACCGTCGGCCTGGACGCCATTATGAATATGAAGGGTTATGCCGGGGAATATGGTCTCGAACGCTATGCCGGATTCGAGACCTGGAATATGGGAAGCCAGGTGCAGAATGAGGATCTCATCGCCCGGGCCGTCGAAGTGGATGCCGATGCGATACTGGTGAGCCAGGTGGTGACCCAGAAGGACATTCATGTGAAAAACCTCACCAATCTGGTGGAACTCCTGGAGGCCGAGGGCTTGCGGGAACGCTTCCTCCTGGTGGTGGGCGGTCCACGGGTGGGCCACGAGCTGGCCCTGGAAATCGGCTTTGATGCTGGCTTCGGACCGGGAACCCTGCCGCCCGACGTGGCGTCCTATATCGCCCAGACCCTGGCGGAAAAACGAGGAGTCAAGCCATGAACCCCAATGCCAATCCGCTGATCATCACCGCGGCGATTTGCGGCGCCGAGGTCACCCGGGACGATAATCCCAACCTGCCCCTGAGTCCCGGAGAACTGGCCGCCGAGGCACTCCGTTGCGAGGAGGCCGGCGCTTCGATCATCCATCTGCACGTCCGGGATGAAGAAGGAAAGCCCACCCAGGACGCAAAGGTATTCCGCGCGGCCATGGCGGCCATGGAAGAGGCGGGAGTCCGGGCAATCATC
>CAWZYW010000521.1:0-2595 GCA_963966255.1 uncultured Salinispira sp.
ATCATATGGGCAGCACCAACTTCCTCGAACACATCGTTCCCGGATACTACTTCCGGCGCAACGCCAACGGCACCTTCACTTCCGCCTCCGGCGTGGGTAACGACTACGCGTCCACCCGGAAGATGGCCCGGAAGCTTATCATCGACAGCGTCACCTACCTGGTTTCCGAGTACAAGATCGACGGTTTCCGCTTCGACCTGATGGGCCTCACCGATACCGAAACCATGGAGCGGGCCTATGCCGCCGCGGCGGCCATCAAGCCCGACGTCCTGTTCGAGGGCGAGGGCTGGACGATGTACAACGGTCCCGGCGGAACCCGGGGTATCGACCAGAACTACATGACCGACACCGACAATATCGCGGTATTCAACGACGAAATCCGGGACGCCCTTAAGGGCGGCGGCTTCAACGAGGAAGTCCAGGCCTTTATCACCGGCGGACAGCGCTCCGCCCTGCCGATCTTCCGCAACCTGATCGGTCAGCCCCAGGCCAACTACACCGCCGATGATCCCGGCGACAGCATGCTTTACATCGCCGCCCACGACGGTCTTACCCTGGCTGACAGCATCGCCCACAACCTGGAGCTCAGCAATCGCACCGCCGAGGGCCGGGCTGAAATCGCCCAGCGGGCCAAGCTCGGGAATTTCATGATCCTTACCGGCCAGGGAATACCCTTCCTGCACGCCGGGCAGGAACGGGGCCGGAGCAAGCCCAACGTGAACAACAGCCTTAATGAGACCATCGGGCGCTTCGTCCGCAACAGCTACGATTCCGCGGACAACATCAATCAGTTTCTCTGGAACGTCCCCGCGGAGTACCGGGAGCTGAATGATTTCACCCGCGGCCTGATTCAGATCCGACGGGAAAATGAAGTCTTCCGGCTGGCAACCATGGCCGAAGTCGATGCGGCGGCGACCTTCCTGGAACAGGAAGGAAACTTCCAGCTGGCATACTCCCTTGCCCATGACGAGGGAACATTCTTCGTACTGGTCAACGCCCACCGCCAGCCCAAGACCTTCGAGCTGGGTACCGATCTTTCCGGTGCCCTGATCCTGGTCGACGGGGTATCTGCATCCGCCGACGGTATCGGCGCAGCCCGGGGCGTACAGATTGACGGAACCACCGTCACACTCGACGGCCTGACCCCTGCGCTTATCGTACTGCGCTGACATTCCGCGCCTGCGGCGCATAGCCGATCAGGCGATGAAAAACCAACCGTCCGGGATATCCCGGGCGGTTTTCTTTGATTCCTTCGAAGCATTTTCTCCTCGGGAGTGAAAAAGGAGCAATGTGATGCTATGATTAGTGCGACATGTCCGAACATCCACTGCCTTCCAGCGAATCAGACTCCTCTTCGTTTATGCTGCGCGTACTTCTTGCGTTCGGCGGATTCGCCGGGGTGGTTATCTCCCTTCTCGAACTGCTGCAGGGAGATACCCTGCTCACTATTATCCTTCCCCTGCTGTTTTCCCTGATTTCAATTATCCTCCTGTTTCTCTCCCGGGTATCCAAGCAGATCGGACTGCTCAAAATCCTCACTGTCATCCTCTATAACTTCGTGCTCTTCCCGGCCATTTGGATTGCCAGCCACGGATTCGAAGGCCCGGCTGCTCTGTATTATCTGGTTCTACTCAGCATTATCGTGGTGTTGATCGAGCGCATGGAGATCGTCATTGTCCTGTTAGTGGCGTTTACCGCGTTGATTCTCGCGCTGATCGTCTGGAACCCGCCGGGGCTTCAGCTCAATCGCCCTTATGATTCCGCCTTTGAACGGCAGTTCGATATCATGTTCAATCTGGTTTTCGCGGGGATAATCCTTACCTCGATTCTCCGGGTGATGCACAACCGGAACCGAAACCTCCAGCTCGCCCTGGAGCAGTCCCGGACCCAGGACAGCCTCACCGGATTGTATAATCGCCGTCGTATCCTGGAGCTTCTCAAGGCTGAACAGCTGCGCTGCAGCCGCGAACGGCGCGAGCTTACCATCGTGATGATTACCATAACGAACCTGGGCCCCGCGCTGCGAAGCCTCGGGTATCATCACGGGGAAATGCTCATCAAGAAGCTGGCGTACGTCATGAGGGGAAAGAGCCGCTTGTATGATTACCTGGGCAAGGTACATGTGAACGGATTTCTCTCGGTGCTCCCCGGCTCGGGGGAGCAGGACGGCATGGAGTATTTCCGCCGCATCGCCGAAGAACCTGACCTGATCGATGAGGCTTTTATGGCCCGGGGCGTCGAGGTCCGGGGAAAGGCTGTGGAAGTGTCAAACATGGCCTATGACGAACTGCTCGCACTGGTGGATACGCTTTACGCCGAATCACTGTAAACCCTTCGCTTATACAATCATTCCAGCCCGTATTCCCTGATTTTCGCGATCAGGGTTTTCCTGCTGATGCCCAACTGGGCTGCGCTGTGGCTTCGGTTGCCTCCGTGGCGTTCCAGGGCCACTGCGATCGCCCGCCGTTCGATGTCCTTCATGCTGCCGTCGAAAGGGCCGCCGGTTGGCGCTGCAAGGGCGTACGAGCTGGCCTCTTTGCTGCGCTCCATTGCGCCGATGGGGCTGATCCCAGGGAAATCCTCCGGTCCGATATG
>CAWZYW010000522.1:0-2584 GCA_963966255.1 uncultured Salinispira sp.
GTGATCTTCTGCTCCTTGCCGGTGCCCTTGTCCTTGGCGCCGACATGCACGATGCCGTTGGCGTCGATGTCGAAGGTGACTTCGATCTGGGGAACGCCCCGGGGTGCCGGGGGAATATCGGCCAGGTCGAATCGGCCGAGAGTCCGGTTCTGAGTCGCCATTTCCCGCTCACCCTGGAGCACGTGTATCGACACTGCGGTCTGGTTATCAGCCGCGGTGGAAAAGATCTGGGTTTTACGGGTGGGGATGGTGGTATTCCGTTCGATCAGCTTGGTGAACACGCCGCCGAGGGTTTCGATGCCCATGGAAAGGGGGGTTACATCGAGAAGCAGCACATCCTTGACATCGCCGCCCAGGATACCGCCCTGGATGGCCGCCCCGAGGGCGACGACTTCATCGGGATTGACCCCGCGGTTGGGTTCCTGCTGGAAAATTTCCTTTACCAGGGCCTGAACCGCAGGGATCCGGGTGGAACCGCCGACCAGGATGATCTCATCGATTTCGGAGGGGGAAAGCCCGGCATCCTTCAGAGCCGCCTTACAGGGAGCGGCGGTGCGTTTCACCAGGTCATCCACGAGCTGCTCAAACTTGCTCCGAGTCAGGTTGTACTGCATATGCTTGGGACCGCTGTTGTCAGCGGTGATAAACGGCAGGTTGATATCGGTGCTGCTGGTGGAGGACAGCTCTTTTTTCGCTTTTTCCGCAGCCTCTTTCAAGCGCTGCAGAGCCATTCGATCCTTGCTGAGATCGATGCCGTAATCACTCTTGAAGCTCTCGATGAGCCAGTCGATGATCTTCTGGTCGAAGTTGTCTCCGCCCAGATGAGTGTCGCCGTTGGTGGACTTGACTTCGAAGACCCCGTCGCCGAGCTCGAGAATGGATATATCGAAGGTACCGCCGCCCAGGTCGTATACGGCGATTTTTTCGTCCTTGCCTTCCTTCCCGAATCCGTATGCCAGAGCCGCTGCGGTGGGCTCGTTGACAATCCGCTTCACTTCCAGTCCGGCTATGCGGCCGGCGTCCTTCGTGGCCTGACGCTGCGCGTCGTTGAAATAGGCCGGAACCGTGATAACCGCTTCGCTGACGGTTTCTCCCAGATAGCTCTCTGCGGTCTCTTTCATTTTCTGGAGTATGGCAGCGGAGATTTCCGGCGGGGTGTATTTTTTATCGTCGACCAGCACCTTAACCGGAGCAGTCTTCTCGCTGGTATCAACCTTGTAGGGTACCATATCAACTTCAACGTCGACTTCATTGCCCCGACGTCCCATGAACCGCTTAATTGAATAAATAGTATGATCGGGATTGGTGACCATCTGGTTTTTCGCAGGCTGGCCCACCAGCCGTTCGCCCTTGCCGGTAAATGCGACCATTGAGGGGGTGGTTCGCTGTCCCTCGGCATTCTGAATAACCACAGACTCGCCGTTTTCCATAACGGCGACACAGGAATTGGTGGTTCCCAGGTCAATTCCAATTATTCTACCCATACAAATCTCCTTGCGTTTCATTCCGCATGTACAACGCGGAATTTACGTTTACAATATACTGAAATTAAAAATCATCGTCCGAATTATTCGGACTCGCCTTCCTGCGCGGATTCGCCTCGAGAGCCTCCGGCGGGATTTGCAACCATGACCTTCGCGGCCCTGATCACCTGATCCTTGAGCATGTAGCCCTTCTGGAAATCCTGAAGCACCACCTGCACATCGTGTTCCGAACTGTCTTCCATCATCATCGCTTCGTGTTTCATAGGATCGAATTCCTCACCCACCGACTCGAAACGGGTCAGGTGCCACTTGCGTTCGAGCATTCCCACGAATTCTTTTTCGATCATGACTATCCCGTCGTGGAAGGACTCGAAGTCCTTGGCGCTTTCAGAGCTTTGGATAGCCCGTTCGAAATTATCGATGATGGTGATCAGATCCTCAAGCAATTGCTTGTTGGCGTAGGCAATGCCGTCTTCCTTTTCCCGAAGAAGCCGCTTGCGGAAGTTATCCATATCGGCTTGCTTGCGGAGGTACTGATCCTTCAGATCAGATATCTCCTGCTTCAGGGACTCGATTTCGGCATCCTTTGAAGCCAGCAGCTCATCTGCCGAGGGGGCGTTGCCTTCATCGGAAGGCTCCTGCTCTGCAGTATTATCTTCAACGCCTTCTTGCTGTTCCGTATCTATGGTCTGTTCCTTTTCTTCGGCGGCCACGATACCTCCTGAATGAATTCATCAAAGAATGAAATTTTTTTTAGGTTTTGGACGAGTTCTGGTAGGTAGAAAATACACAGAGGCTGTTCAATGGTCAAGGGAGATTGTATTTAAAACGAGATCGCAAATAGTGGTTCCAGTCTTCGCTTAACAGGCAATTTTCAAATGATCCCGACTTTCTGAAACCAGTAATGTCGCAGGCACCAAGGAGACGGCGAACTACACCAAAACCCCGCTTCATCCACGCAATATTCCCCTCTTCAGGTTGATTGATCAAATAAAAACACCGGGGAATTCGTGTTCAGTCCGCAAGCCTCCCTAGTTCAAAGCGGCTCCTCAGCGATGGGCCATTTCGAGGATAAGCTCGACCTCTCCACGGCTGATTTT
>CAWZYW010000523.1:0-2582 GCA_963966255.1 uncultured Salinispira sp.
ATGTGTATAAGAGACAGGGGCCAGATAGCGGTAGACCGTCTGACTGTCGGTGGGTATCCGGTCGAAATATCCTCCGGTGGCCTGGCTCAATGCCGACAGGTAGGCCGCAGGCACCAGTGCGAAGGGCAGGTCCCTGAATCCGCTCTGGCCCGTCCGGCTGATGTTACCGTCCTCGGCCCGTTTGAATTCCACGGTGATCTGGGGAACCCTGATGCTTTCGGGATAGCGGCGGTTCGCCGCGGCGGCGGTATTCAGAACCCCCCGTTCGAAACTGCCCTTCCAGCCCCTCACCCAATCCAGGCACTGGATGATCCCGCCCTCCAGGGCGGCCCGGGCCTGGTTCACATTCAGCACCACCGGAGCATCGACCACCAGCCAGACTCCGGAAACCTCGGGAATGAAGGTCACGGGATCCACATCCACTTCCAGGGCCAGGGCGCCGTAGCTCCGGTAGAGGTACGGATCTCCGGAGAAGTTTTCCTGATCCCAGTCCCCCTTCCGGGGGCTGCGCAGCGCGGCGGTTACCTCGATGGGCAGGGCCTGGTTGAAGCGCTGTTTCTGCAGTTTCCGGCAGGCCTGGCGCAACACGTCCATTACGATGGTTATGGACCGGGAAAGGCACACCGGCCCGGAGTCGGGGACCTGGCACACATCGTCGGTGTGCAGGATGATCCGGTCCTCCTCCAGGCTCAGCTCGTCCCGGATGATCCGGCGGATGTAGAGCTTCGCTGCTGACGCCCCGGGCGCGGTGTAAATAAACGCGTGAACCGAACCGTCGGTTTCCATTCGGAGGCGCACCCTCGGCCTGATGGCCTTTTCGCTGGTTCGACTGAATCCGCTGGGCTGAAATCCGAAGGCCATGCCCATGCCCTTTAATCGCATCCGGCTTCCCAGATGGGAGTAGATATTCCCGGGATCCCGGCGCTTTCTCAGCAGTTCGCATGCTGCGAAGCGACGGCTGTAGTCCGAAATCGAGTCCAGCATTCCCAGGATATTCCCCTGGTCCATGTCTGATTTCAAGATATAGCCCGGCGGAGCGGTCTGACCGGCGGAAAGGAAATTCCCCCGCCGCCAATACAAGGGATTGTCCTGGCTCAACTCGGCCAGCCGGTTCGCCTGTATCTCCGAAGGGATCTGGAGCAGGGTGGCGGGAAAACCGTGGAAGATGCTCATCGGGGGGAGATTGCTCCGGTACAGGTGGATCCGAAGCCGCCAGGACTCGCAATTGTAAGGGCCCACGGCAGCGCTGACGATCTGATTCAGCATCTCGGTGGTGAACAGTCCAAAGGCTCCGGTATTCACGTTGACCACCGCGTCGTTCACCAGTACCTGCTTCCCGGCATCCAGTCCCATGTGCAGTTTGACCTCAACGGGTGGCTGCCGGGTGCCGAACAGCAGCCGTTCCTCTTCGCTTATGTCCAGGATGATGTTCCGGCCGCTCACGTCGGCGGCGATGCCCGCGTACATGGCGTTCAAGCTTCCGTCCACCAGCAGATGATCGTGGAATATTCCGGGATTCGTCGGGCGGATATCGATCTTGGCCGGATCGATATCTATGGCGGCCTTCAGAGCATCGGCGATCAGATGAGGCCAGATGGTCGGGGTGATGATCCGCAGTTCCCCGTCGTTCCAGTGGGCGATGGCGCCGTCGGACTGATGGGGCACGTCGAACTGCGGGCTGATCACATAGCTGCTTTCCACCGATTCGACGCTCTTTTCCCACATGAGCCCCGGGTCGCCCTGGCGTTTTTCCACCTCGCGGTAAATCTGCTGGGGATCGGTCAGGCGCTCGGGCAGTCCGGGGAACTCGTCGTATCGAATCTGAATCATTTTCTCGACGGCGTTGAGTTGATCAACTCCCGGCGCCACCAGCAGGGCGATGGGTTGGCCGAAATAATGGATGTCCTCTTCGGCCAGGATGGGGAGGCTTTCGTCGAAAAACGAGATGTCGGCGGTGCCGGGGATATCCCGGCGCTGAATCAGATACGCCCCGGCGGAAATGAATTCCGGATCCACCAGAACCGAACGGATCCGTCCTCTCACCACCGTGGATCTGAGGATCCGGCAATGCCAGGCATCGTCCATGTCGTACTCGTGGAGAAATATACTGTTGCCGGAGAGAATGTCCCGGACGCTGCGTTTGCTTCTCATAGTTGTCCGCAGGACTGTGTCCGCTTCGCGTGATTAGAACGAGCCCCTGTAATGAGTATCACCGATTTCCAGGACTTCATCAATTACGCGGCGTACTTCATCATCGCCGAGACCGGGGAAAATGGGGAGGCTGATGCTGGCTTCGAAGCTGGCCAAAGCGTTGGGAAAATCGGCGGGCCGGTAGCCGAAGCGTTTCGCGTAATAGGTCATGGTGTGGAGGGGTATGAAATGCACCGAGGTGCCGATTCCCCGCTCGGCCAGGGCGGCGATGAATTCATCCCTGCTGACGGTCAGCCTTCCCAGGCGCAAGCGAAGGCTGTAGATGTGCCAGGAGTGGGCATCTCCATCCGGGGAACCCGCTTCCAGGGTCCGCACCCCCGGGGGCGGGCTTATCCAGTCCCGGTCGGCGAAGGCCTCGGCGTAACGGCGGG
>CAWZYW010000524.1:0-2574 GCA_963966255.1 uncultured Salinispira sp.
AGGGGAGGGGGGCGCCCCGCAGCGTACTGCACAAATCCTGCTAGCCGATCTACAACAGCGTATGGCGGCCGGGTAGATACGGTGCGGATGCCTGGCAATCTTTACCCAAATATCACCACTGCACGGACGTATTCGCATCCGTGTCCATAACTTGAATACCAATGAACCGCCTAGAAAGAACCGTTACTAGATTTCGCAAGTATCCGACCTGGTTCCTCAGCTGGGTGATCGGTCGCGTCGTGCCGCTCACGGGAACCGCTGGCTTGCAGTACAAGAAAATGACCAAGCAGGAAGTGAAGGAAGAACGGAAAAACTACGAGGGTGATCCCCAGGTCAAGGCCCGGCTTCGCCAGCGCATGCGGGAAATACTGCAGGCCAACATGATGCGGAAAGTTCCCGAGGCAGATGTGGTGGTCACGAACCCGACCCACTTCGCCGTCGCACTTGAGTATCAGCGGGCCAGCATGGATGCCCCCCGGGTCACCGCCAAAGGTCAGGATCATCTGGCCCAGCGGATCAAGGCAATTGCTGCGGAAAACGATGTACCGGTGATGGAAAACAAACCCCTGGCCCGGGCCCTCTACGCCGACGTGGAAGTGGGTGACCAGATTCCCGTACAGCATTACCAGGCGGTGGCGGAAGTGCTGAAGCTGGTGTACCGCATGAATAATCAGAAGGAGGCGGGCTGATGGCAGACATCCAGACCCAACTATCCACGGCCTTTCTCAAAGAGCGCAGTGATGCCCTGGTAGCGGTTGGCGTGATCATCGTAGTCATGATGCTGATCATTCCGCTGCCATCGATAATTCTCGACACCTTTCAGGCGGGGAACCTCGTACTTTCCCTGCTGATACTGCTGATCGTGCTGTATACCGTCAGGGCCCTGGATTTCTCCATATTCCCGACGATTCTGCTGGTGAGCACGGTGTTTTCACTGGCCCTGAACGTCAGTTCGACACGGCTGATACTCAGCCGGGGCAGCGAATTCAACGGCCGTATCGTGCGGGCATTCGGCAGCTTCGTTACCGGCTCTGAAGGAACCGAGGGCCTGGTAATCGGTGCCATCATCTATATTATTATCATCGCCGTCCAATTCCTGGTTATCACCAAAGGCGCGACTCGGGTCGCCGAAGTTGCAGCCCGATTCACTCTGGATGCTCTTCCGGGTAAACAGATGGCCATAGACGCCGAATACAGCAACGGATCCATCAGCGAGCAGGAAGCCCAGCAGCGCAAGCGGGACCTGCAGAAGGAAGTTGACTTCTACGGAGCCATGGATGGTGCCAGTAAATTCGTCCAGGGCAACGTCACCGTCGGCATCCTGATTACCGTGGTGAACATCGTCGGCGGATTGATTATCGGCCTGACCATCCACGGCGAGGCCCTGGATCTGGCGGTCTCGACCTATGTGAGCCTTACCATCGGCGACGGCCTGGTCAGCCAGTTCCCGAGCCTCCTGGTTTCCACCGCCACCGGCCTGATCGTAACCCGGGCGGTGAGCGACGGCAGCTTCGGCAACGACCTGACTAAGCAGTTCGGTCGTCAGGACCGGGTTTACTGGATCGCCGCGATCTTTCTTACGGTTCTGGCCTTCCTCCCGGGTTTTCCCTGGTACGTCCTGCTTCCCCTTGCCGCAATGTCCGGCGTTATGGCTTACCGGCTTGGTCGTCGGCGGAGCGAGCGGGAGCAGGCCGCCGAGCAGGCCAGCGCGAAGAAAAGTTCCGCACCTGCGGCGGATCAGTCCCAGGAGTTCCCCAAGGTTGCTCCTCTTGATCCCATCTCCCTGGAGCTGGGCTACGGACTGGTGCCCCTGGTGGACAAGGAGCAGGGGGCCGAACTGCTCGAGCGTATAACCAAGATCCGACGGGAGACCGCCCTGGATCTGGGGCTTATCGTGCCGCGGATCCGCATCATAGACAATATGCGGCTTGAACCCAGTGAGTACTGCCTGAAAATCCGGGGCGTCGAGGTGGGCCGGGGAGTGCTGCGGATGGGCAGCTATCTCTGCATCAATCCCGGTTCGGTGAGTGAGGAAATCGAAGGCGAAAAAACCACCGACCCTGCCTTCGGCCTGCCGGCCCTGTGGATCGGCGAAGGCGACCGGGACCGGGCAGAGCGAGCGGGGTACACCGTGGTGGATCCGCCATCGATTATCGCAACTCACCTTACCGAACTGATCAAGAAGAATGCCGCCAACATACTCGGCCGGCAGGAAGTAAAGGGTCTGCTGGACGGCCTGCGGGAAGATTACTCGGCGGTGGTCGAAGAGGTTCAGGGTCTGCTCGGCATCGGGGATATCCAGAAAGTGCTCCAGGGTTTGTTGGGCGAGCAGGTATCCATCCGCAATATGGTCACCATCCTCGAATCCCTGGCGGATTATGCCAAGATCGCCAAAGATGATATTCCGTATCTCATCGAAAAAGTCCGTCAGGGACTGGGTCGGCAAATCTGCCTTCAGTACACCGATGAAGATAGGGTTATTCACGTGATTACCCTTGAGCCGGCTCTCGAGCAGATGATTATCGAGAGCCTGTCTCTTATACACATCTCCGAGCCCACGAGACCGAGGCTGAT
>CAWZYW010000525.1:0-2566 GCA_963966255.1 uncultured Salinispira sp.
TGTGTATAAGAGCCAGCTGGTGAAGTAGACCAGAAAATCATCTTCTGCGCCCATCTCCCGGCCCAGTTCGCCGATGCTTCGCATCAGTTCGGGGAAGGATATTTCGTCGCTGCCCTTGTCCAGCCCGTAGGAGTTCACATTTTGCCCCAGCAGGGTGATGCTTCGGTACCCCCTTCCGATCAGTTCCCGCACTTCTTCGATGATCTCGCCGCTGGGTCGGGATATCTCCCGGCCGCGGGTATAGGGGACTGCGCAGAAGGTGCAGAATTTATCACAGCCGTTCTGAATCGGAATAAACGCTTCGAAGGGAGATCGGTAGTTCGGCTTTATATGCCAGAAGCCTCCCATGGGATCGGGGGCCTTGTCCTTCACCGGCATAACCTGCTTGAGGATTCCGTCTCCTCCGCCGTGATTGCGGATTCCGGCCTGCATGGCCCTGATTGCCGCCAGGGTGTTTTCGCGGCTTTTTTCGGCGGCTTCGTTTTTAGCGGCGACGCTGTCGCTTTCCAGGAGCTTCAAAACGGGATTCGGCTTCGGGTCCTTGAGCCACATGGGTCCGGCGGGCCTCTTGTTGCCTACGGCTTCCGGGGCGGCGACCCTCTGATCCGGGGAGCCTCCGGTAAAACTTCCGCCGGAGAACGGGGTGCTCACCCCGTACTGGCTGATCATGTCGGGCAACTGGGGAAGCTCGTTGATACTGAACAGCAGATCAAAACGGTCCAGGAATTTTTCCCGGTCCGAGGGCAGAATGCATCCCGATACGAAGGTAAGCAGGCTCCGGCGGTTCTTCCATTTATTCCATTGATGAATTTTCGAGTACACCTTGTCGATGGCTTTCTGGCGTACCGAGCAGGCGACGATGCCCAGCAGTTCGGCGTCTTCTTCCCGTTCGCATTCGGTATATCCCATGGCCTCGAGGACCGCCTGTATCCGCTCGGTATCGGACTGGTTCATCTGGCATCCCAGATGCACGATATGGTAATTCATGTTGGTTCCTTTTTCCGCTTGTCGAGTCGACTAAAAATACACCTCAGCGAACATCCGGTCGCGGCCCACTCCCTGATCCGACAGGATATCGTAGGCCTCGTATATCATGTCGCAGTTGCCGCAGAGATACACCGACGCGCCGGGATCAACCGGGTGTTCCCGCAGGTAGTCGGTTACCCGTCCGCGATAGTCCCCGCCGCTTTCCCGGGACACGCAACGGACGATCCGGTTCTGATCGTAGTCATCGAGCTCGAATCTGTCGGCGTCGTAGCGCACGCCATGGAGCAGTTGATAATCCAGCCCCGGGTATGAATTGGCGAAGCAGTGGAAAGGACTGATGCCGGTTCCGGTCCCGATAAAATAGACCCTTGTATCCCTGCGGAGCTCATCGATCAGAAAGAACCCGAAGGGGCCTTCCACATAGAGTTCATCACCCTCGGAAAGTTGCCGCAACCTCCGGCTTACATAGCCTCCCTCGACCTCTTTGACCAGGATCTCCAGATAATCGGCGTCCACCGGGCTGTATATCGAGTACTCCCGCATGTTGATGTCGCCCTTCGGCCCCACGCTGAGGTATTGGCCCGGCTGGAACGAGAGTCCCATGCGCTCGAAGCGAAGCACATAGGTACTCTCAGTGAGCTGCCTGACTCCAATAATTTTATGATGGACCCGGGTGCGGGCCGCCGTATTCGCCATTTTTACCTGAACCTCCGAAAATGCCTCATATGCATCTTCAAGGGAATGTAATTCTTTGGGATGCAAGAGTATAGAGTATCTCATTAAAAGGATCAAGAATTGCCCGGCAAGTACATCGGGAGAGCCTCAAGTTGACAGGACGGCCGTGTGCTTTTATTCTGAAAATAGTATCAGCAATTCTGAATTTATTGGAACGATCATGCCTAAAAAAGTCACCATTCACGACGTAGCCCGTCATGCCGGTGTGTCCCACACCACCGTCAGCTGGGCCCTCCACGACGACCCCCGGATCACCGATGAAACCAAACAGAAGGTTCTGGCCTCGGTGGAAGCCCTTGATTACTTCCCGGCCTTCCTTGGGCGTTCGCTGGTCAGCGGGCGTTCAAAAACCATCGCCGTGGTTGCGGCGAGCTTTTCATCCAGTTTCGAAATGGACCTGATGAGGGGAATCGAGGAAGCCATGGACCGGGAGGAAAGCGAGTATTCGGTCCAGTTGTTTTCCACCAGGCGGGATAAGAACAGCAAACTGAAGACCTTTCAGAAAATACTTCAGGGACGGCGGGCCGATGCGGTTATCTCGGTAAACCTGAAACCCGGTCACACCTTCATCGAAGATTTCAAGGACAGCGGCGTCGCCCTGGTATTGGTCGAAGACAGTTTCGACGGTGTGAGCACGGTGTACTGTGACTCGAAATCCGGGACCGAATTGGCAATAGATCATTTGATCGAGCGGGGCTGCAGAAAACCCGGTATCCTGGTGGGGCTTCATGATGATCCCGATGGAGGTCTGTCGCCCCGAATCCGTTACGAAACCTATGTGGAGCGGCTGAAACATCACGGAATCGAGGCTCGGGATGAATGGATCGTCGAAATTCCCCAGTAC
>CAWZYW010000526.1:0-2560 GCA_963966255.1 uncultured Salinispira sp.
CCCTGAGCCGATTGGCTCTCATCCGCGAAGACGAGTCGGGGGTCCGGTTATCACTGGATACCTGGCGGGAATGGGCGAAGCTTTCAATGGCCGACCGCCATTATTTGTACTGGGCGGCGGATATCGCTTCAACCCTGGAAACGACGGCAGGCACCGGAGCTCCGGGAAAGACCGGCGACGGCAATCCCTCCGCCTTCCTGGATTTCCAGGAACGGAGCGCAGAAGCCCTCTCTCTTCGCCGCTTCCTCGCTTCCCTCAATCCCCGCCGCGGGTATAAACGGGAAACCCTTGCGAGAATGCTCCTGCTCCAGGCCCCGGGCAGATCGCTGCGGGTGCCACCGGGGCGAAGCCTTGACGTCATGGTTGAGCTCGGACTCCTTGAAATGCGCGATTTCGATTATATGGTAAATCCGGCAGTTTTCGCCTTGAGCCCGGACCCTGGCGTTGAGGGCGAAACGGCGCAGCAGCACTCGGGTCCGGCCATCGTCCTCCACGGCGATTACCGGATCACCGTACATCCCCATGGGGATTTTTCCCGGGCGGTTTCCCTGGCGTTCTGTTCGAGGCTCACCGATTTCGACCTGATATCCACCTATGAGCTCAGCCGGGAAGCCCTGTTTCGCGCGCTGAGCCTGGGGGTGGAAGGCAGCGACATCCTTGATTCGATTGACGCATTGAGCAACCATCACATACCCCAGAATATCCGTTTCAGCCTTGAGAGCTGGATAGGAGAGTTTCACTCGGTCCGGCTCAATGCGGGATACCTCCTGCGCGTCGACGGTAAGTCGCTGCCGCTGGTCCGGGATGTGGTGAAGAATCGGCATGACGTCATAGAACTGGGCGAAGGCGCCTTTTTGTTCCCCCGACGGAATCTCGACTGGATCGACGTATTGGAGGAACGGGGGCTCCACGTGGCCACCCTGCTCCAGCTGGAAAATTCCAGGGATGACGGCACCATGCCGAGCTTTATTCCCCTGCCGCCGGAAAGCCGGCGGGGCAGCGGCGCGAAATCTCCCGCTCCCGGCGGGACCGGCGCTGGCAGCGAAAATGCCCGGAAATCTGCACCGGATTCCTCCGAGATACAAAAGGAATTACTGGACCACGCCCGCAGCCTGACGCTGAACGAAGATGTGGAAAAAGAACTTATGCTGCGCATCGAAAACGGCCTGATCCTGCGGAAGGACCAGATAAACGCCGGGATCATCCGTCCGGATATAACCGAAGCCCGGGGGCTGAACTATACCGCCAAGCTCCGGCTTATCGAAATGGCCCTGTCCAACCGCGACATGCTGGAATTTCACCAGAGCGGCAGCGAGACACCGTTTCTGCTGCGGCCGGTCAAGGTCCACAAGAAGCCGGGAAAGGCCAGCGACCTGCTGGAGGCCCGGAGCATACCCGGTGATGAGGAACTGGTTATTCACATAGCGAAGGCCCGGCTGATCCGTCGGCTCAAGGGAAGTCTGTTCAACCGGATTTAAGAGCCTCGAGAAAAAGCCGGGATTGAATCGCCGCCTGAGCTTCGAACATTCCCTCACCGTTGATGATCCGGCACCCCGCCGCCTCGGCCCGGGCGAGAATCGGGGTCTTCGGAGGGGTATAGATCATATCGTACACCGTCTCGTCACCGGTAAAATCGTAAAAACTTAAGGGATCACCTTCAGCCTTCCCGGTCATTCCCAGTGGGCTTGTCTGAACGATAAGCCGCCGATAATTGCGCAGAAGGCCGGATGATTCGGAGCTCAGGGGAGCGGTTTTCACCCGCCCGGGATAGCGGATATCCAGATCCTTTGCCAGCTCACCCAGGCGCTGTGCACTGCGGTTGAGGATCAGTATTTCCCAGCCGGATTCCAGAAGACCGTAGCACGCCGCCCGCGCGGCTCCGCCGGCCCCGATTACCGTCGCTCTTCGCGTGTCGCGGACCGCGGCGTCATGGGACCCATGGTCACCCGCCGAACTGACCAGGCCGGCGATGGGCGCGAGAAAACCATGGACGTCGCTGTTATATCCCAGCCATCGGCCCCCGGCATCCCTGACGACGGTGTTGCATGCCCCGATGGCATCTACCGCCGGGTCTTCCCAGTCCAGGAAGCCGCGGACCGCCTCCTTGTATGGGATGGTCACCGACATGCCCGTCAGACCCATGCTGCTGCCCAGGGTGGGAAGCGCCGCGGGATCGTCGCATAGAAGCGGGATGTAAACGGCTTCCGCTCCGGCTTCCCTGAAGCGGGCATTGTGAAACCCTGGACTTATGCTGTGGGCTACCGGGTTGCCTACAATGGCGAAGACCCTGGTATTGAGATCCGGAGATCTGCTGCGGAAATGCTCCGCCAATATCCGGCAATCCATTTGACCCGGGGCCAGCTCTCCGCCGGGCGCTGCGTAGCTGATATGGCTCCCGCAGAACTCAGGCAGAATGCGCGTCGGCAGACCGAACTCCCCCATGCCCAGCAGGATAAACGGGGTTCGGGTATTCCCGTCGGCAAATCGCCGGCCCCCGGCAAATATCCGGTCCTGTCTCTTATACACATCTCCGAGCCCACGAGACCGAGGCTGATCTCGT
>CAWZYW010000527.1:0-2557 GCA_963966255.1 uncultured Salinispira sp.
CTGAACATCAGGTCATAAAAAAAAAGACTGGTAACCCATATCGATTTGCGAAGCAATATCGCGAGTCGAAGAGCCTCCGACAGGAGGCTCGAGAAGGCTTTTTTATTTTAAATTGTCCCGCCGGAGGTGGGCAATTTAAAATACAGAGGTCCCTGGCGACGACCGTGCAAGTGGTTTGTGAGCGCAGCGAGCGAGACCACGTCGACGAGGGAGCGCGGCAGCGCTCCTGAGTGAGTCGCCTCGCACCCGCGAGGTATTGCGAAGCAATACCGAAAGGGAGGCTTTTTTATTTTAAACCCCGCAGGGGGTAAAATAAAAAAGCCTGGGCTGGTCGGTGCCTTTGGCACCTGCTCTCCTATGCATCCATGGGAACCCATAGCGATTTGCGAAGCAATATCGCGAGTCGAAGAGCCTCCGAAAGGAGGCTCGAGAAGGTTTGTTAAGATTTGGATTGCCTGTAATAACGGACCTTAAATAATGCGCTTGTGCCCGCCATATTTTTTTCCTATCATCTAATTTACAGCTAATCGATCCTCAGCTTGATTGTTCAGGAGTGCAAAGTAAACCAATGACGATACGGAAATACCGCCCGGAGCATGACTTTTTAGGGACCCTTGCGCTGATGGAATCCGAGGGCGAAGAATGGTCGTGTTACTGGGGTGAGAAGTATCGCGCGGCCTATCAAAAATCACTCGAGCAATCCATAACCTATGTAGCCGAGAGTGACGGAGAAATAATCGGGTTCAGCCGATCCATCGAGGACTTCGGCTTTTATATTTATATTTGTGACTTGTTAGTACATGTGGATTTTCGCGGTATGGGTCTAGGTGAGCAGCTTATGACCCCTTTATATGACCAATTCCCCAATCACGAACTATTCGTCATGAGCGACGTTGATGCCTATTATGTTAAACTGGGTTTTACGCGAGAGGGATCGATCTTCAAGCTTCCTAAGGGAATCCTATAGTAAGAAAAAAACAAATCACTATCTTGAGCCATTGTGAATCGCAGCGCAGCGTAGCTATGGAAATTAAATTTCGGATAGCCATATAAAAAATTTGGTAAAAATAGTTTAAAACGTAACAGTTTAGTACTAAATTATTCACATGAGCTCATATTTCAACCAGATAAATGCAAGACAACGGCGAACGCTGAGGCTGTTTGTCACGTTGATGCGGGCCAGTGATAGCCTCCTGCAGCGATCCTTTCAGGACGATCCCCTCGGGAAGCAGTTGACCCAGACCGAGTTCGCAATCCTTGAGGCATTGCTGTTCGGCGGAAGCATGCATCAATGCGATGTGGCAAACCGGATACTGAAATCCCGGGGCAATATATCACTCACCGTGCAACGTCTGGTTGAGAAATCCCTGGTCCGACGGGACCAGGATCCCGAGGATCGTCGCCATACCTGGATATCGCTCAGTGATGAAGGGCGGAAATTGATTGAATCAGTTTTCCCCGGAGTAGCTGAAGGTATCGAGAAGGCGTGCGATCAACTCAGCGATACGGAGCTGGAAGAGTATATCAGGCTCAATAAAAAACTTGATCTTGGAGGAACAAGCGACCATGAAACTTAAAGTATATTTTTATTCAACATATGGACATAATTATCTGATGGCAAAGGCTGCCGCAGAGGGAGCGACCGATGCAGGCGCTGAGGTGGAATTAAAGCGCTTCCCCGAAACGATTCCTGCTGCAGTGCTTAAGGACATGGGAGCTGACCAGGCTCAGAAGGCCTTTGCTGATGTTCCGGAATTGGGCCCTCAGGACTTCGCTGATGCCGACGGCTTTATTATAGTAAGCGCCACCCGATTCGGAAATGTGCCGGGGCAGGTGCAGAATATTCTGGATCAGACTGGAAGTCAGTGGGCAACACAATCCCTCGAAGGCAAGGTCGGTAGCGCCATCGTTGGGACTGCCACGCAGCATGGCGGGCAGGAGGCGGCGCTCTTCTCGCTTCATCGCTATTTCCTCCATCAGGGCATGGTGGTGGCAGGTCTCCCGTATACCTTCCAGGGTCAGATGGGAACCGATGAGATCACCGGAGGCAGCCCGTATGGAGCGGGTACCATAGCCGGCGGTGATGGGTCCCGGATGCCAAGCGACAATGAGCTGGCCGCGGCCCGTTTCCAGGGGAAGCGGACCGCAGAGCTGGCAGGTAAACTCGCCGGCTGATTTGGCGCTTCTTGTTGACCCCGTCGGTTTCACGATCGTCGGGGTTTTTTCTCATATATCCGGAAATTAACCGGGGATCATAATTCCGCAGAGCAGTGGTTGATACGTTTTTTTCTCCCATCAGGTACTCATCCAGACGTTATTCTATGTTTTAAGTTGACCATGCATGTTCCATGCGGATACAGTCGGAAAATGCCTAATATGATGATCGAGCTAAACACCGAACGGTTGATTATTCGCCAGGCAACAGGCCGCGATTGTTCTGAACTGCTGGAACTCTATGTGCGGAATCGCGAATTCTGGCGTCAATGGGAACCGGCCAGGGAAGTGTTATCCGGCACCCCAACTGACCCGGGTCGGCAACGGAACTGACCCACCCCCT
>CAWZYW010000528.1:0-2555 GCA_963966255.1 uncultured Salinispira sp.
GATAACATCGTCGCCGCTCATGGAGCTGAGAACCTTCTCAAGGGCGGCATAGCCGTCCCGGGCGATATATTCTTCGATGTTCTCGGGATTGATAAAGCCGCAGTTTCGCAGAACGATACGCACCTGTTTCTGATAAAAAGAGATATTCTCTATGGACTTGGTGGTTTCGCCTTCCTCGTGGTAAAGCAGGCGCTCGACGGGTCGGCCCTTCACCACATGTTCTTCGATGATTTCCGCCGCGTCTTCGGGCTTTACTTCAACGTAGAAGCTTTCATCGGGCAGCACCTTGCAGATGGGCCCTTTCTCGCAGAAACCGAAACAGCCGGTTTTGACGATCTGAACATCGGAATCGACGCCGTTCTCTTCGGCGCTTTTTTTCAGCTTGCGATAGATATCGTCGGCTTTGCTGGACTCGCATCCGGTTCCGCCGCACACCAGTATGTATTGGTTGAATGCCATGCCTTCCTCCTGGACCTATTCGGACATCAGGTCCGCCGCAGGGCGGTCGAACACATGCTCGTTTACGAGCTGCTTGCCGATGATATGCTGTTCCACGATCTGCCGGGCCACCTTGGCGTCGACTCTGCCGTAAATGGTATCGGGCATGCCGGGCATCTTCACTTCGACCACCGGCTCGGCATGATCGAGACCGATGCTTCCGGTCTGCCGGAGCGCCACATTGGTAAGTCCGTATTTATTCAATTCCTCGGTAAACGCCTTCAGGGCATCCTTTGCCCCGGCTGCTATACCGCTGGTGCCCATGCCGACGACGACCTGGATGGATTTATTCGAGCTGTCCCGCATTTCCATTTCCTGCTTTTTTTCGCCGCGCAGTTTCCTGAGCTCTTCAAGGGTCAGTTTCGCCATGGAACTCCTCCTGTGATTCCATAAATTGATTGAGGAGCGCGAGGGATGCGGGACTGTCCAGGTCTCCCAGAGCTTCGATAAGCTCAGACCTGCAGACCCCGTATTCGTAATTCCCCCGTCTCCGGTTTATTTCCAACTCAAACTCGCCGGGAAAGCTGATCAGCGCCGCGAGGGCGCCGGCCAGGTCGCCGACGGGCGGGGTATCGATATGGCCGCCGTCGAAAACGCAGCGTATCGATGTTCCCTCGCCGGGCTCGGATTCCAGGGAAAAACTTCCCCCGGTTTCATCGAGCAGCTGCTTCAGAAAGGGCAGCCCCAGCCCAACCTTGCGGCGGGCGTGCTTGATGCCGTCGGTGTAGAACGGATCCAAGGCCCGCTTCCGGGTCTCAGCATCCATTCCGCAACCGTCATCGACAAGCTCCAGGATTATCTCCCGGAGCCGTCCGTCATCCGCAAGGAACTCCTCCAGACGGAGTTCGATGCGGCTCGCGTGAGCTTCAATGGAATTGTGAACCGCATCCATCAGGTAGTCGCTCAGCGCGAAATGCACGGGTATTGCCCTTATCTAGACGCCGCGGTGCTTGGCGATGATATCCGCCAGCTCATCGGCTCCGACCTTGCCGTAAACTTCACCATTCACCGTAACTACCGGGGCAAGCCCGCAGCAGCCGACGCAGCGCACCGCTTCGATGGAAAATTCTCCATCATCAGTGGTGGTGTTGATACCTACGCCGAGGATGTTCTCGAATTCCTGGATGAGATCTTTACCGCCCTTCAGATAGCAGGCGGTTCCCATGCAAACCGAGATGATGTTGCGGCCGGGTTTCTCCAGCTTGAAGTAATGATAAAAGGTGATCACCCCGTAGATCTTGGCCAGAGGGACTTCGAGATCCTTCGCGAGATCCTTTGCGATCTTCCGGGGGATATATCCGAATTCCTGCTGGGTTTTATGCAGGATCATGATGAGATTGCCGGGTTTATCCCGCCATTCATCGACGAACTCCCTCAGGGCGGGAGTGATTTCCAGGGTTTCAGCGCTCGTGGGCATGGAACCTCCTAAGGATCGCTCCCGGAGTATCCCCGACGGGCAGAGGAATCCGACCGGTTGCCCGAAGGCACCGGCCTGGTACAGGACTCAACTCTGCCGATCCGCCGGAAAGACTCGTCCTCGGGAAGCCCTGGTACGGGGATTCCGGAGGACTGCGGGAACGGGTCTTTCACAGTTTCTAGTATGCTCATTCTACTGTCGGGCCATTTATTGTGCAAGTTTTTAATATAAAATATTGGGTTTTTTTATAAAAGAATCTGAAATTGTTATTTGAAGTTAGACTCACATGTATGTATAATAAAAAATATTTTATGTGAACAAAATTACATTATAGCGGGTTTATATGACAGAAAAACTAAGCAAAGGCATGATTCTCCGTATGGTCAAGTATCTCAGGGTTCTGCGAAAGCTGAAGACCCTGGGAATCGTGAATGTATTTTCCAATAATCTCGGTGACGCATTGGGAGTGACCCCGGCGGTGGTGAGAAAGGATTTTTCGCAAATCAATATCACCGGAAACAAACGGGGCGGATATAACATCGACGACCTCATGACCAGCCTGGAAGAACAGCTGGGCAAACGGGACAGCAAAGACGTGATCATCGTGGGTTGCGGCCGCATTGGCCAGGCGCTCATGGCG
>CAWZYW010000529.1:0-2553 GCA_963966255.1 uncultured Salinispira sp.
AACGTCCACCGCAAGCTCGTTGACCGCGCCTACCCTGCGGATGCGGCGTTCCTGAAGAACCCTCAGCAGCTTTGCCTGCAACGAGAGGCTCATTTCACCGATTTCGTCGAGGAACACCGTCCCGCCCTCGGCAGCTTCGAAAATACCCCTGGTCAGTTTTTCCGCCCCGGTGAACGCGCCTTTTTCGTAGCCGAACAGTTCGCTCTCGAGCAGGTTCTCGGGAAGGCCGGCGATATTCACCGGTACGAATGGGCCGGCGATGCGTTTGCTCGCCGCATGTATCTGCCGGGCGGTAACCTCCTTGCCGGTGCCGCTCTCCCCGGTGATAAGGACGGTGCTCTCGGTAGGCGCGGCTTTGGCGATTATCCGACGCAGTTCTCTCACCGCGGGGTTTCCCCTCCCGGAGGAAGCGCCGGGATCCGGCATTTCCGGGGGGCCCTCCTGAGCCATCACACCTGCGCGGAAGCGCATTTCGGTTACATGTGCGTCGATCACCCGCTTCATGCGGATAAGGAGTTCTTCCACCTCGAAGGGTTTCACCAGGTAATCACGGGCGCCGATTTGGAGGGCGGACACCGCGTCCCGTATCTCCCCATGGGCCGACATCATGATCACCGGAGAACTGATTCCCCGCCTGCCGATCCAATCCAGAAGCTGCATCCCGTCGATATCCGGCATCCGCAGATCGAGGAGGATACAGGAAAATGTCCGCGCTTCCAGCATCTCCTGTGCCGTCAGGGCATGTTCGGCGACCTGGCAGCGATAACCCTCGAGCTCGAGCAACCTGGCGAGGCTTTCCCGGATGTTTTTTTCATCATCGATGATCAGGATATTCACTGATTCTCCCCCTCCGAATCGGCAGCACCGTCCGCGGCGGCTTTGAGGACGATGCGGAATTCGCTGCCGCCTCCCTCCCTGGGCAGGTAGTCCAGGGTTCCGCCGGCGGCATTGACAAATTGCCGGGCGATGGCCAGGCCGATGCCCGATCCCCGGGTCTTGGTGGTGAAGAAAGGATCGAATATCCGCTCAAGGTCCTCCGGTGTGATTCCCGGCCCCCGATCAAGTATACGCATGATGATATCCCTTCGGTGGCGTTGGAGTATCAACTCGAATTCGCATTCGCCGCAGGCTTCGTAGGCGTTGATGAGGAGATTTTCCAGTACCGAGCGGAGGCGATGAGGGTCCATGCTGACCGATGCGCCCAGGCCTGGAGCAATGTCCAGGCTGAGCTTCGCTTCGCCGGGAATGCGTTTAATCAGATCAGGAAGAAACTCCCTGAGGTTCACGTTCTCGGGGTTCCCCCCGGGCTTCTTCAGGAACTCCCGGATGCGGCTGCTCAGTTCATTGAGGCGGTCCAGCTCCTCCTGGATGATGGCCAGGTCTTCCCGGGTTTCCTCGCCTGCGCTGCGCTTGAGCAGGCTGAGCCGAAGACCGATGGCGCTCAGGGGATTTTTTATCTCGTGGGTAAGGGTTCGGGCCGCCTGCCCGAGATGGACCAGCTGGCGTTGGTCTTCGAGTTGGCGGCGATATCTGCTGTTCTTCAAATACATGCTGCCGAATGCGGCAAACGCGGCGGCCAGAAGTATCTCCACGGCGAGGTAGATCAGCCAGATGCGTCCGGGGGGCGGGACAGGGTCCTCCCACCGGCCCCGGAGGTATTTCGTCGCGGGAAGAGCCTGCCCCCCCGGGAGTACCGTCGGACGCCTTTGGTCGGTTTCCGGCGGGGTTTCGGGAGGCCTGGGAAACAGGGAAAATTCCCGGTCTGTTCTCCCCACGGTGCTGAAGGACCGTATGTAGATGAATTCCGTACTGAAGCGCTGGAACTCCGGTTCGCTTCCTTCCAACGGCGGGCGGGTATCGGGAAACTCGCCCATGCCGAATATCGCATTGCCCCCGGCGTCATACAATCCAATCCCGATAATGCTTATCGGAGCCTGAAGGTTTACGTCGTCGATGTCCATGTCGCCCTCGAGGAAGGGCGAAATGCGAACCATGGAGAGAATCCGGCCGATTTCCTGTTCGAACAGCAGCCGGTCAAGCAGGGAGTTGCGCCGGGCGCCGCCGTAGAAAAGCAGGAAAATCAGCCCACTCAGGAGCAGGTATCCGGCGATGAGCGAGACGATAATCGCGTTGGCACCCCGATTTTTGTATTGTATTTTTGACATCCTACTCATAGTTTAGAGCAATTATCGGGTCGAGGGTACTGGCCCTGTGGGCCGGATAGTAACCGAAGAATATGCCTATCCCAGCCGAGAAGAGAACGGACATCAGCACTGCCGATCCACTGGGGATGAACTCCCAGCCGAATGCCCGCACCGCGAAAATCGAGATACCCAGGCCCAGGAGCATGCCGATAATCCCGCCGATCAGGGTCAGGCTGGCCGATTCGATGAGGAACTGGCTCCTGATATACGCCGGACTGGCGCCCAGGGCCTTTCTCACCCCGATTTCCCGGGTCCGCTCGGCCACCGCCACCAGCATGATGTTCATGATTCCGATGCCCCCGACCAGCAGGGAGATCGCCGCGATACCGGCGAGCACCAGGTTGAGAGT
>CAWZYW010000530.1:0-2551 GCA_963966255.1 uncultured Salinispira sp.
GTGCTTAGAGTTCCTGCAAATCATCGCCGGAAATATCGCCTTTTCCCGGTGAGACGTCTGCCTGCCCCTTCACCTTGGTAGCGGTGCTGGTGCTGGCGGATTTGGGTGCTGCGATGGAATCGGCGCCCAAGTCGGCTTCGAGGCCCTCGCCGCCCCGGTCGTAGTCGGCTGAAAAGCTCATGCCGATATCATCCCGTACGGTGGACCGCCGACGCTTGAATGCAGCAAAAGCCGCATCCTGGAATCCCTTCGAAATACCATGGAGGAATTCGTTGAGCACATTCGCCATGGCGTTAAGAGTGTACTTCTTCCGCTTGATACTGGTGATATCGATGTCAAGCAGCAGGCCTGGCTGGATGTGGTAGGGATTAATGATGTAATCGAAATTCTCGAACTGCTGCTTGAGGAAGGTCACCCGGTTGTCAAGAATAACCCGCTCACGGGGATTCTGAAAACCGAAAACGCTTTCGATTTTTTTGCTTATGGCATGCAGCATTTTCTTGAACAGTTCTTTCTCATGCAGGTAGGTCTGATTCAGACGCTCCACATCGGTCAGGTCCGCCTTAAGCTTGACAATTTCATTCCAGGTTCGGCGGAGCTCCTCGACGATGGGATCGCCGGAGGCGTCGAAGGCACTTTCTTCCTTGCGGCGGACGATCTTGCGCTGCATGCGCCGGGAGAGGTCTTCAAAATCACTTACGTTAAAACGGCTCCGCCTGTCCAGGTAAATCTGCTCAACCACATCGTACAGTTCCTGAATCTTCAACCTGAAGGACTCGAGCTGGTTGTCGTAAGCCGCCTGTTCTTTCAGCAGCTGGTCGGGACCGAAGTACTTCAACCGAATCTGATAGCGTTCGTCGGGGAGCTGTTCGGCATCGGTATCTTCGTACTCGCGTACGATCAGTTCCCGGGCATTTTTGAGGTTCTCGACATACTGATAGCCCATCTTGGAAGTATCGAGGATGGAGGTCAGGCTGTTGACCACCGTGTTGAATCCCCGGTTCCTGATGTTCTCCATGTCGATGACTTTCTTCAGATTTTCCCGGATATTGATGGGATCGAACTGGCTGGGATCGATTTCCGCCCGAAGGCCTTCGATTTTGTCCACCAGGTCCTTGGCCAGGAAGGTATAGCGCTTGCTGGTCTCGTCTTCCGCATCATCGTCGGTGAATTCCGGAACCCGCTTCATTTTTTCAAAAATGAGTTCCGAATCGCTCAGTTCTTCTTTGCCCTCGTCAATCAGCTGATCCTGATACTGCTCAATCTGAGCGTCGATGAGGTTGGTGATGGTCCGGCTGATCTGGTCCTTGATGAGATATTCCACTGTTGCCTGATACTGGAAAATCGGGCTGATCAGCTCGGAATCAAGAATATTTACCGAAAGCTTGACGTCGGAAACGGTCTTGGGTTTGTAGGTGCTGTCCTTAAACGCACATTTCACGACCGAGTAGGCGTTCTCGCCACGGATAAACGCGCCGACATCGGTCTTCTGGCGAAGAAGGCTGTTGGTGTCGTTTTCCAGGTCGTTCATTCCCCGCTGGATGTGACCCTGCAGGTGTCCGTACATGTTGACGATGGACTTCTCGATTTCACCGGTGTTGAACTTGTCCGCCCCGGCGATCTCGTCCAGCATGTTGGCGATTTCCTTGGGAGTGTAACGGGCGAGGGACTTGTTCTCTTCCTTGTCGATGAAGTTCCGGATTTTCTTCACCATCTCGTCTTCCGTGGTGGTGATATACCGGTTGAACATGTTCTGGTAGTTCTGGTTGAAGTAGTTGTAAAGCTTCTCCTTCAGACCACCGGTGACATCCAGGCGTTCCAGGACCTCTTTAGGAAGTTTGGACTCAATGGTGTCGAGGATCTTGTTGGTCTCCTCCTGCACCAGATTGTCGTATTCCTTTTTCTGATCGCGGCCTTCCTGGGCCATACTGTTACGGGATCCCACCGCTGACGGTTTCGTAGGATGGAATATATTCGGGCTGTGATTAAGATCTGACATGTGGAATTCCTCCTTGGACTATTCCCCGGGTTATACTACCCTTTAGCAGACGAATATTTTCAGCGGGTCTATGACCCTGACTGACTGACTTACGATTTTTTTTAGCTAGTCCCCTGAATGATTATAGTTCAGGTTTTCAATATTCACACGGAATTCATCAATACTCTGTCCCGAATTGTTGAATTCCCTTGTCAGGTACGCGTCGGCGATGGTCCAGATCATATCGCCGTCGATCACCGTATAGCTATCACCTCCTGGCAGGACGAAGCGGTTACCGGTGAAAATCCAGTCGGGATTGCTCTTGAGGTCGCTCTCCTCACCGATCAGCGCGTAGCCGTTATTCACGGCAATCCAGTTGGCAACACGCAGAATCTCCGCGGGAGTCCAGACCGAATCTTCGATGGCGCCGGCAGGGCTCCCCGCATTCCCGTCTCCCCCCGCGGACTCGGCGGAATTGTCGTCGGATGCAGGCCCCGGCGCATCGGCACCCGCGGAATCAGCGGCGGAGTCCGCACCATTCCCGTCACTTTCAGCAGCTGAACCGCCGTCAGC
>CAWZYW010000531.1:0-2533 GCA_963966255.1 uncultured Salinispira sp.
TATGTTCGAGGCCTTCAGCCCTACCCCGGGCGGGCAATCGGCGGGGATGTTCCCTCAGATAGTCCCATTCATTATGATCAAGCGCGTTCTGAATAGCCTGGTTAATCTGGGGAACTGACATTGATTTAATCTGTTCCGGGCTGAGAATCTGGCGGTATTCCAGGGTCTCACCGGGTGCGAGACGGGACCCATGCCATCGGGGTCGGGAAATATGCCCACCCTTTATCAGAACCGCGATAACCGGCGCTTTCAGCAGCCGTATGAGCTTTCCAGTGGAAGGCACAATATCCAGGGTTTTTCCAGACCAATTGGCATGACCTTCTGGGAAAATCCCGACGACTCCGCCGCAACGGACGATATCCATAAGACTACGAAGCGAAGCCATATCGGAGCGAAATTTAATTTTCGGTACGGCTCCCATTATCTTCAGCAGCTTGCCTAATAGCGGCTTTCGAAACACAAAGTCCGAGGCGATAAAATGAACCTGCCTCTTCAAGCCGATGGCTGCAATAAAAGGATCCCATTGATTAACATGGTTCCCAAGTAATACCGCGGCTCCTTTGATCGAGGGAATATCACTAGAACGGATAAATTTCATTCGGTAGGAAAACCAGAAAAATGGATACGCAATAGGTCTGAGAATATGATACACCAAACGGTTTTTCCGGAACTTCCTGCAGGAAGACGGCATGTACCCCCCTCTGTAAAATTGTCAGATATCAAACATCTCAGAACAAAATTCAGCAATATTTTTTACGGGATGATGCAATCCGATCACCATAGCAGCAGCTCCGTCCCGATGCCTGGCAGGCAGCACCAGAATACCTTCTACGCGATCAGCGAGAATGGAGAATACCGGAAGAAGATCATCCAGTCTTGCCGGCGGAAAATATCGTACCTGGAGCTTATTCATAACATCATCAAAGAACTTCCGATCGGTCTCTCCGCGTGACTCGAAATTATCGATAGAGTACCCGATTGAAGTGGATATGTTGAGATCGGATCCATCGGGAACCACCATTGCGATGGAAATCGCATCGATTCCCCTGCTGAAATTCATGATCGCCCGTAGCTGACCGCCGCGTTTCGCTGCATAACCGGATTCGAACGAATCGTACAGTACTCCAAACTCGCTGAGACGCGGTTTTCCGAAGCTCGCAGCTTCTGCGTAAAAATGTTTTCCTTCACCGCCAGAGTCAGAGGCTTTCTCTTCCCGATCGTCGAGAATATCATCCAGATCCAAGTCTCCACCGTCAAAAAAATCATGTATGCCGGAACTATCTGAATCGGGACTATCCTCAGCTTCGTGGCTATCCTTAACCTGCTGGACCAGCTCCGTCAAATCGTCATCATTCCGTCTGGGGCGGTTGGAAGATCGTTCATATACCTGATCACTGATACTGGGCATTCCATTCTTCTCAACAATGACATCTGGATGATCCTTCCGATATTCGGCGACCTGGCTGAACAGCTCCGCCATGGGAATAGAGTATTCAGAGATGCCAGGATGATAGGCTTGGTCATCCTCCGTAAGCTCTTCTACTTCAGCGACCGGAATTTCATCGAGCATTTCTGTGACAGAAACAGATCCTACCTCATTGGCCGGACCAGAACCGTCATAGGAAAACTCATTCAGATCTTCGAGATCAGATAACTCCTCCAGATCATCGATCAAGTCTGAAGCGTCGATATCGTCATCCTCGAGTATTTCGACCTCAATGGCGGACTCAATGGAAGATATTGCATTATCGATGGAAGAACCGATGAACCGGTATCCTCCCGGCGATAGACCGCTGATTCCAGTAAGGGCTGACATCGCCACCGGCGCTATATCCACCGGAGGATTCGTCACCTCATCCTGCATTGAATCAAGAGCATTCACCGCCTGGCGCGGATTCATATCCAGATCAAATTCCGCTATATCCGGCAAATCAAGCTGGATATCCTGAATTTCACTCTCGATATCCCAGGCATCATTGTCATCAGCTTCTTCGACATTCAGAAACTGTTCGATATCTCCCTGCACATCAGCTGCTGAGTCCCGTGTGACAGGCTGCTCCGATGTAGCTTCGGGAGTGGCATCATCAAATTGCTCTTCCGGAAAAATACCATCAAGTTCTGTTTCTTCTATAGCCGCTTCATCCGGAAGAAGATCCGTCGGCGTAGCGAGTATCTCATCCATTTCTGACTCGAAACCACTCAGTTCATCGGTTTCAAGTGCGTAAGCCAATGGCGACAGCTCAGCACTAACTTCTGGTACTTCGCTTTTGTTAAAGTCGTTGATGTCTAAGCTTTCCGACTCTTTGTGCCCGTCGCCTTCTGAAGCTTCGAGGTCCACCAGTTCCGGAATTACTTCGGCGGCCGGTTCGTCCAGATTGCCGACTTCTTCGGCATCCAGTTCAACCAGGTCTTCTAATTCTTCAGCTTCTACGGGCTCCGGGCTCCCAAGCTCACCGACCTCTTCGGCATCCAGTTCGTCCAGGTCTTCTAATTCTTCAGCTTCTACGGGCTCCGGGCTCCCAAGCTCACCGAC
>CAWZYW010000532.1:0-2532 GCA_963966255.1 uncultured Salinispira sp.
ACATCCCGTACAAGTCAGGTCGACCGCCCGCGTTGCCGCATCCGGAAATCGCGATCTTCAGCGGGCGGGGAGCCGAGCCGGCCGTGTTCCCCTTCGAGCGAAGCGGGTGCCTGCCCGTCCAGTACCTCCCTCGCCCGGTCTCCAATGAAGGATGGGAGGGTAAGGCTAGATCCGACGGGAGTGTTGAGTTCATGGCGGACCCCGGCGACCAGCCGATTCATCTGGGTGAGGCGTTCGACATGAGTGAGCCTGGACTGCATATTCTGCAATTCATCAACCAGCGATTTCAATTCCGACCGTTGCTTCTCAGAGCGTCGGATCAGTCTCCAGCGATACAGATAGCCCGAGAGCTGATAGGCGATCTGCTCGGGAAAATCCAGAGCGACCTCATCACTGCTGAACAACAGATAGCCGAGATGCTCGTCTTCATGCTGCAGAGGACACAGATGCATCCGGGAACCGGAACGCTGCAGCCCCTCGAACAATTCAGGCGGGCACACCGGCTCCCCGGGGGTCAGGATAAAGGAATCGGGATCTATCCGCACGCTGTCGCTGCCGTCGGTAAGGAAACCGTCATCAAGGCGGATTGCCCGTTGCTCTAGGCTCCCGATATCGCCATCGTCTTCGCCAGACGGGTCCGCGTCGGAGTTTCGAGGATTATACAGGAATACCAGCATGGCTGTGATGCCGCAATCCGGCAATACTCTCATGAGTTCCGGCATGATACTTTTCATCCGCGGACCTTCGAGGAGTATTTTTGTGATCATAGCGCGGAAGGGATACCGCTCCTTTGCCCGCATGTCGAACTGCAAGATCTCCCTGGCGCGGATAATCTGCCGGGGTTTTAATCGATGGCCGGTGGATTCACGGAATACGGTAAACGCCGGAATATTCACATCGGGGACGGTAATACGCTCTTCAGCCCCGGAAGCGTTCATCTGATCGATAAGGAGACGGGCGGCTTCTCTTCCCATTTCCCTGATGGGAAAGTGGACAGTGGTCAGCGAAGGCTGCATTGCCGCGGCATACTCGAAATCATCGAAACCGGTAATCAGGACATCCTTTGGAATCCGGATGTCCCTCATATGAAGTACTTCCGAAGCCCCGAAAGCGGAAAGGTCGTTTGCGCAGATGATTCCATCGGGAGGCCGGTCATTGGCGTCCAGATACTCTTCAACCAGGCGACGGGCGGTATCGGAGCTGAAATCCCCTTGGAGGATTCTACCTTCATCGACGGGAATGCCGCTTTCCGAGGTACCTTCCATGAACGCCCGAAGACGGTCGTCCGATTCGCTGTTGCCTTCCGGGCCTGAAATGAAAAGAAGACGGATTTCTTCAACTGAACTTGCCGGACCTTTGCGATCTTTCAGCAGACCGCTGATTTCCCGGACCAAATCCAGCATCCCCTGGTAATTATCCGCGTTGACGCATGGAACCTTCAGTCCGACGCTCCCGACATTCACCATGGGTATCGAACCGAGGGAGTCGACCAGCTGTTGCATGCGCTCCGGTTGGGAGTCGAAACCCAGTCCCCCTCCATAGAGCACGGCGCCGGAAAACTCGGCTTTCGGAAGGAAATCATATATCCAGTTCGAACGCTGAATATCCTGGCGCAGCTCACCCCGCAGATCATCCCGCTCCCTGGAAGAGCTGAGATATCCACCGGAAATGCTGATCCAGGAGATGCCGTTGGAGTCGAGTACCTCGGCGATCCCGGCGGCGAGTTCATAAGAAACGTAGAATGCATAGCCCGGCAGCACCAGGGCCACCGGCTTTTCAACCGAAGGCAGGGCCATATCTACAGTCTATTCTTCCCCGGGCGACATAGCAAATACCGCGGCTGCACCGGTCCTGTCAGAACGCGTCGCCTGAACCGTTTTCATACTCGTCAGGCTCATCGGGAAGCTCCTCCTGGAGAACCTCCTGCCAGAGTCCTGGAATTTCGTGAAGGCCGGCAGGGAGAAATGCAAAACTCTGATCCATAAGCTCCTCCCGCTCGCTTTCAGTGAGGTGAGAAGCCTGGGATTCGAAGTACTCTCCGGGATTGTGAAAGAGTATCACCGGAAGAGTCAGTGCCACCAGCTCGCCGCCAGCGCCTTGTTGGAGGTCGCCAGGCCAGTGGTGGCTGGCGGTGAGAAAACCCTCGCACCATTGGGAAGGCGAGCAGGTTCTCCAATCCCCGTCATCGCCGGGGAAATACGGTTTGAACACCCGGTCCTCCAGGGCTTCGAGGATGCCTTTCAGGGCTTCCCTGAGCTCTTCCTCCAGCTCAGCGCTATCCTCATCGGATTCCCGGTTGATCACCATTCCCATCCACTCCCGTTCCGGGACCGCCGTCGGGCTGAGCCCGATACCGCAGAGATATCCGTGCCAGTAATCCGCAGATATCGCCTCCTGATGATTTCTCGAGAGCGCTTCGCTCAAGCGGTTGAATCGATCAAGATCAACTCCGTATTTCCCGTTCTTATGTTCCATGCCCATAGCTCACTCCTGCCGCGCAATGGCGCGCTTTATGAAAACAGTTCCAGAATC
>CAWZYW010000533.1:0-2531 GCA_963966255.1 uncultured Salinispira sp.
ATCCAAGCGATCATGCAAGCATCAAGGCCTTTCTCGCACGCAACAGTGCCGAGGATATCGAAGATGCCCTTATCGATCCGGAAGATCCCGATGAGGAAATCCGCATGGCCTATTTTGAAGGTCAGCCGGTGGCATATGCCGGCTATCGGGTCTGGAACAAGGGCCTGTCGGACACGGGGATACTGGTTCATCCGGATCATCGCGGGCGGGGCCTCGGCAAATCACTGGTGGGCGAAGTCACCGCAGCCTGTCTCGCGAACCACCGGATTCCATTCTGGCGCACATGGGACGGGAACCCCGGTTCATATTATGTAGCCCTGGCGAATCGCTACGTGCTTAAATGGAAAACCGAGGTCTATGAATGGGAGGACGGTCCCTCCCATTGATTTCCCACAGCCGGGAAATTATGATTTGATGGGTGAACGATGAAGTAACGGGCGGCAACGGAGAAGCCCGGATTCTGAAAAACGAAATCGAACTCATTTCCCGGCGCTATCAGGCCCTGTTCAGCCATACCAATGACGGAATATTCATCTCGAATCCTGAGGGAATACACATCGATGTAAATGACCGCGCCCTGGAAATGCTCGGGTACACCCGGGATGAAGTCGTCGGACATCACTATAGTGAGTTCACCGATCCCGATGAATCCCATGACAGTTCTTCGGTCCTTTCGAAATTACTCGCCGGGGAAACGCTGCCGGTATACCAGAGAGGTTTTATCCGCAAAGACGGCAGCCGAATCATTGCGGAAAACAACGTGGCAGTGGTTCGGGATCAGGAAGGCGACATCCTCCAGTTCCACAGCGTCATCCGGGATATAAGCGAACGGATCGAGTTACAGAAGAGGCTTCAGGATTCTCTTGCCGAGCGGGAATTGCTCTTCCGGGAACTCAATCACAGGGTAAACAACAATCTTAACATGCTGCAGGGACTGATCCACCTCGAGTTGAGCTCCTCGGTGGACAGCGGGATGCGCAAAAGTCTGCAGCAGATTGCCCAGCGGATAGAAGCCCTCTCGGCAATGCATCATAACCTGTATAAAAGCGATGATCTCGGGCGTATTTCCCTGCGGAATTTCCTTGAGGATTTGATTGCCGGGATTTCCGTTCTGCAGGACAACCGCAGGGTGATCATAGAAGCTGAGCTTGAGGATATCAGCATCGGGTATCAACAGGGGCTTAATATCGCTCTGATCGTCAATGAGCTTCTGACCAACAGCATCAAGCATGCCTTTCCCGCCGAGAAGGCTGATTCCCGAATTGAAATATCCAGCCGACTTGAGAAACAGCAGCTCATCCTGGAAATCGGCGACAACGGCAGGGGTATGCCCCCGGGAATCAATCCGTTCCGACAGGACAGCATGGGTTTTCAGATCATCCGGACCCTCGCGGGACAACTCAAGGCCGATATGAGCATCCCGGATATACAGCCCGGGTTTCACGCCATATTCGCCATCCCTGCTACGCAGAACGACTGATTTGATCAGGAGGACCCGTGCATTTTACCCAAAATGAAATCAAACGAGCCGATCGGCTGTTTCGCCTGAATCTGGTGAATTCACTGACCGGCATCAAACCGGCCAACCTTATCGGAACCTGTTCCGCCGATGGGCTGGAGAATCTGGCGATCATCAGTTCGGTGGTACACATCGGCAGCGACCCGGCACTGATCGGGTTCTTTGTACGCCCCCATGAAGAAGTGAAACGCCACAGCTATCTGAATATCCGGGAAACCGGGCATTATACGATAAATCACCTTCCTTCGCGGCTGACGGAACAGGGACACTGGACCTCCGCCAAATTCCAACGTGAGGAATCGGAGTTCGAGCATTGCCGCTTCACACCTGAATATCTGGGCGGATTCGATGCGCCGTATGTCGCCGAGTCGCCTATCAGAATCGGTATGGAATTCCGGCAGGCGATTCCCGTAGAGCTGAACGGCACTACCCTGGTAATCGGCGAGGTTATCCATGCGCTGGTCGATGATGCGCTGATTGATGAACAAGGCTATATAAATCTTGAAACCGCCGGATCCTCGGGAATATCGGGATTGAACAGCTATTACGAATTCCGCAAGATCGGTGAATATCCCTATGCCCGGCGACATCAACTCCCGGATTTTGATTAGCCGCTGATGTCACCGGTTCCGGCACATTGGATGCCCGGGGTTATTCCTTAATCTTCTTGCGAAGCCGGGCTACCAGCACGGTCAGGAGGGCGGCCACCGTTACCACGACGCCGATCAGGAGCCAGGGAACCCGCCCCTCTTCCAGGGCGGTGGTAACCGCATCGGTACCGACCACGTACAGCACGGTGCCGGGCAACATGCAGAGGAAGGACCAGAGTACGTAATCGACGAAGCGCACCCCGGTAAGTCCGAAGCCGTAATTTAATACATTAAAGGGAAACAGCGGTACCAGGCGGGTGATGGCCACAAACACCGAACCGTTTTTTTCTGTCATTTCATCGAGCTTCCTGAACTTCTCGTTTTTTTCCAGCATCCCCTTTACCGCATCCCGGGCGAGATAC
>CAWZYW010000534.1:0-2526 GCA_963966255.1 uncultured Salinispira sp.
GTCCCGGCCCGTGGCATACATGTAATCCAGGGTCTGTTGATCCACCGGGAAAAAGCCGGCGGTGGCGCCGTATTCGGGAGCCATATTCGCCAGGGTCGCCCGGTCCGGTACGGTCAGTACGTCGAGGCCCGGGCCGAAGTATTCGACGATTTTTCCCACCACGCCGTGGGCCCGGAGAAGTTCGGTAACCCGCAGCACCAGGTCGGTGGCGGTGGTTCCGCTGGGCAGGCTGCCGGTGAGCTTGACGCCGACCACCGGCGGGGCAAGCATATAAATGGGCTGGCCGAGCATGGCGGCTTCGGCTTCGATACCCCCTACGCCCCAGCCCAGGATGCCAAGACCATTGATCATGGTGGTGTGACTGTCGGTTCCCACCAGAGTATCGAAGTAAGCGTAGTCGCCGCCTTCCTTGCTGGCAACCTGGGCGACCTTTCCGAGGTACTCAAGATTCACCTGATGGCAGATACCGCTGGCCGGCGGTACCACATGGAAGTTTTCCAGGGCACCCTGACCCCATCGCAGAAACTCATAACGCTCACGGTTGCGTTCGAATTCCCGTTCGGCGTTTTTTCGGAAGGCTTCGGGATGACCGTAGAAATCGATGCTTACCGAATGGTCGATGACCAGATTCACCGGAAGCTGGGGATTAATACGGGAAGGATCCCCGCCCATCCGCTGCATGGCAGAGCGCAGCGCCGCCAGGTCGACGACGCAGGGCACGCCGGTAAAATCCTGGAGGAGAACCCTTGCGGGGGTATAGGGTATTTCTACATCGCTCGGCTGCTCCGGGTCGTACTTGAGAAAGTTCTCCACGTGATCGGCGCTAACCTCAACGCCGTTGACGTTCCGCAGAACAGATTCCAACAGGACCTTGATACTCACCGGAAATCGGTTGATCTGGGGATATCGTTTCGCAAGCTCGGGCAGGGAAAAATACTTGACGGTCTTTCCCCCGGCACTGAGTTCTTTCAGCACTCCAAATGCATCTGAATAAGACATGGGTTCTCCTTTGGCGCGTTACGGCGGGCATCGCCGCGAAGTGGAATAGAAAATTATAAAAACGCTCGGGTATTATACTTGTATAATACTGTCCAATACAGAGGGCTGCAACCAAAATCACAGTAACCCGATTGAGGGCTCAAGCAAAAAACGGCCGATACCGGGATGGCTCAAAACCCGATATCGGCCGCAAGGGGGATGACCAGCGTAGCGGGAAAAGGAGCAAAACCGCTGCTGCTGCGTCGGCATTCACAATCCAAAACCTTATAGGAGGAACTTCACGCCGCTCTTTTTAACTACAACATCCCGGTCGCCCAAGGGTAACAGTTTATGTTAAAATTGTAGGATTATTGTATAACGCCCCCATAGCTCCTTCGGAGGACCCATTGTCAGCACATCCCGGCAATCCCGCTCGGCGGAACGGAAACATCCTGTCCGCCGTGGGGATCGCGTTACTTGTTATCAGCTTTCTCCTGCTGCTCATCCGGTTCGCCGGGATATTCGCTGAATACCAGTTCGGAGACGCCGGCCTGACTCTCAGCCGGGAACTGCCGGTCGGCAGCAGCGAATATGGATTTTCGAAAACCGTAAAAACCCATGTGATCAGCATCGCCGATCAGGGAAACCAAAGCGTGCTAATTCTTTCGGTGGACGGATCCGAAGTAAAACTCATCAGCGCCGGAGTCGACGGTAGCATTGATTCTCAGCGAAACTATCCTCTGGATCTATCCCAAAGTGTGGCCATCAGCGCAGCCATTCTCGATGACGGATCGCTTCAGATCTGGCATCTGAGTCGGGACCTTTTCCGGACAGTGCTGGATCCGCGATCCGATAGTCAGCGTTCAGAACTCGTCGCTGAAAGTGTCCTGGATTTTTCCGCCCGGGACGACTATCTGGTTTTCCGGACCCTCAGCGGCCTGTACGCTGTGCAATCCGATGGGCAGGCCCGGCGGATCTCCGACCAGCGGGTTCTGGACTATGCCTTTGACCGCGGCGATTCAGGGCTCATAGCCATAGCCACCGTCGAAACCCTGTCCCCGGATGCCGTCGCAAACCGTCGCAGCAGCTACCGTTCCCGGTTGTATACTGGCCCGGTTCTGACCGAACTCGAATCCATGGAGCGCATCGTCGAACTGGTTCCCCCGGGACAGAGTGATTACCACCGGCAAATCGTCGATATCCATGCGGGAACCGCCGGGATCGATATCGCCTACCTCTTCGAGGATCGGCGTTTCGGCATCAACTACCTGAGTTTTATCCGGGCCGGGGAAGAAGCCTACGGCGTCAAGAGCCACCTGGCGGCACTGCCCAACTTCAGCAGTCGCTATACCCTGTTCGAAGCCGATGACGGGAAATCCGGCCTCATATTCCAGCGGGAGGACAACAAGGGCGTCAATCTCGCCCTGTACACTCAGGGATATCCGGATGAAGATCAGAGTGGGGTTTCCATTGAGAAACTCAGCGATACCCGCTACCTCAGCCGGCTCGGGGGATATCACCGGTGATATCCCCCGAGCCGGCTGAGGT
>CAWZYW010000535.1:0-2516 GCA_963966255.1 uncultured Salinispira sp.
CGGGCCTTGGATTCCCGCTCCGCTTCTTTGGCCGGCTCCTCGGGGTAATCGGGAAGAGCATAGCCCTTGTCCTGGAGCTCGGCCACCGCGGCCTTTATCTGGGGGATCGAGGCGGAAATATTCGGCAGCTTGATGACATTGGCTTCCGGCCGGGTGACCAGCTCGCCCAGCTCCGCCAGGGCATCGGGATGGCGCTGGTCTTCGGTTACGTAGTCGGGGAACTGGCTGATTATACGGCTGGCCAGGGATATGTCTTTCACCTCCAGATCCACGCCGGCGGTATGGGCGAATGCTGAAACGATGGGAAGAAACGATACGGTGGCCAGGGCCGGTGCTTCATCGGTGCGGGTGTAGACGATTTTAGACATGGATGCGGTTCCTTTTATCGGGGTTGGATTGGTTCAGGATACTAATATATAAAAGATTAGCATGGAAACGAAGTTTTCGCATCGGATTCGGGAGAGATACCCGAGGTTCAGCGCTCGGTATCGATCAGAAATCGAAAAGCTGGTAATTCAAGGCATCTGAGAGTTCAATCGTTTTCGATCGTTCAATATGATCCGGGAAAATTTCGGTTTTCTGAATTCGATCCCGGGAACTGTCGATGACGAAGAACGAATTCCTCGGATAGCGTTTCTTCACTTCCACCAGGGCTCGGGATATCTCTTCGATATTCCGGGGATCGTCATCGCTGACCCCGAAGCGGTGATGGGGGTTCGCGCCGTAGCGCCTGAAAGCTTTTTCCACCGCCATGATCAGGGCCTCATATTTCAACTCCGCCACCGGACGCGCGTATTCGGGATCGCGAAACAGGGATCGCCGCAGCCGGGGATTCGTCACCGGATATATGGCCAGGAAATTCGGCCGCCGAAGCAGGTGCCCCCGGCGGTGGAGCATGTTCATGGCCCGGCGGATGGTGGACGGCCGATGTCCCCTGGCGGTGATAATGCTCACCGGACGCCGATTCAGCACCGCATAGAAGAAATGATTCCAGCTCGGACCATGCCACTCCCACGCCGGACCGGATATTGCGCTTTCGACATCGGAAATCAACGGTGAAGATCCGAACAGCGGATCACGGAAGTTTCGGAAACTTCCCAGGCGGTCGTCGCTGTCGAGGAAATAATCCGCATAGGGTCCCCGCAGGCCTATGTCGGCGCTGTGGGCGGCGAGATCGGAAGAACTGATTTCCAGCTCACTGCGATCATCCCTGCGAAACAGAACGATACGGGTATCCATGTGGAGGATATTGTCATCAAGATCGAAAAAGTAGAAACTGCGGCCGCCTTTCGAGGCATTCCGATCTTCCTTGTAGGGAAGCCAGTCATCCGCGAGGAAAAGCTGCTGGTCAGGCATGTTCCCCGCCGCGATTCCGTGACTCGATTACCCCGGCTGCCAGGTGGAGAATCCCGGGCATCTGCACCAGGTGGAAGACGCCGTTATGATCGAATTCCCAAATGAGGGTAAAGCCAATGGAGCCGGTGGCCTGGATGACCGCCGCGATAATGCTCAAGGCTATTCCTCCGGTCATCAGAAAGGTCCAGCGGGCGGGAATTTTAAAATCGAGATAGATAAAGGCCCCAAGGGCAAATAGCATAGCGATGGCCTCGTATGCGATAAATACCAGGAAGGAACCGGGGAAAACCACGGTTACCCCGTAAAATACCACCGCCACCGCGATGAAGAGAATCAGTATGCCTTTGGGCACCGGGGCTACCCGGAGGTCAACCAGAACGCCGGCGGCAAACAGCGCCACGGTTATGCCAAGGCTCAGATACAGCGGCTGCCAGAGCGCATTGTTCAGCGCCTCGCTCATCATAAAACCGTGGGCGAAAAACCCCAGGAGGCCGGCGAGCCCCAGGGCGCTGAAAGCACCCATCCAGATTTCGGCTTTCTGACGGATGGCGAATTGCCCCCGCCGCGTTCCAATTAAGTATACCGAGGCGAATGAAAGAACCGCCATGATCAGGTCGGTGACTGCCGTAGTGAGTTCGGTCTGGATATCGATGAATTGCATGGATCCCCCTGGGCTACAGTGTAGATGACCCGGCTATCGCCGTAAATAGCCTTTTCCCGCGCCGGCAAAATCGGCATATCCATGGGCCGCCGAAGATCCCGCCGGGCCGGCGTGATGGACTGCATATCGGCCTCCATGCGCAGAAGATACGGATTTAGCGTCCCAAGGGGCAAACCTCGGAAAAAGCTGGTCCGAAGGGCGGTTTTTTCAGAGCAGTGACTGGGGATCGGTATCGATCTCCAGATATACCCCTCCGGGCAGCTTGAGATCCGCAAGTATCTCCGGGAGGCTTGCCTGCAGGGCGGCGATCCGGGGGGTCAGCAAGAGCATATGTACCCGGTAATTGCGATTCACCACCGCCAGGGGGCTTTCCGCAGGGCCGAGCATTTCCAGTTCTCCAGCAGTGAAGCGGGCGCGGACGGCATTTGCCATTCGGGATGCGCTGTCCCAGACCCGGGAGGCGTCCTTCCCCCGGATCAGCAGTCTGCGTATTCGGGAG
>CAWZYW010000536.1:0-2502 GCA_963966255.1 uncultured Salinispira sp.
AGAGGATTACTGGGAAAGCACTTATCTTGATTCGATCAGCTGTTTTCGGGGCACTATTAAAATGAACCGGCCGCTGAATATCCTCAGCGGCCGTTGGCATAATTGTGAGCAAGACCATTACAACCCGCTTGCTCCCTTACAATCCATCCCTGAACTCAGACGAAAAAGGAGATCAGCATAACTGCCGCGACGAAATACGTCGCCAGCGGTATATCCTTGAATTTCCCCGAGAGCGCCTTGAGTACTACGAAGGAGATGATTCCGAACACGATACCTTCGGCGATGCTGTAGGCCAGGGGCATCATGATGATGGTAAGAAACGCCGGAAGTGCTTCGGTGATATCCGAGAAGTCGATATCCTTCACCGGGCTCATCATAAACACACCTACCAGTATCAGGGCCGGAGCGGTGGCTGCCCCGGGAACCAGAAGGAACAACGGACTGAGGAACAGTGCAAGGCCGAAGAATATCGCGGTGGTCAGCGAAGTAAGACCGGTGCGGCCGCCTTCCTCGATGCCCGATGCGGACTCGATGTAGGTGGTTACGGTGGAAGTACCAAAGATCGCTCCGACGGTGGTTCCTATGGCATCGGCGAACAGCGCCTGTTTCGCTCTCGGGATTTTCCCGTCCTCAAGCATGTTCGCCTTGGTAGATACGCCGATCAGGGTTCCCACCGTATCGAACATATCGACGAACAGGAAGGTGAACAATACGATAAGCATCTCGACGGTGAATATCGAAGACCATTCGAACTGGAAGAAAATCGGCGCCAGGGATGGAGGAGCTTCGAAGATCCGAAAGCCTTCCACGCTGGTGACGCCAAGGGGAATGCCCAGAAGCGTTGAAGCCAGGATACCCCACAACAGGGCCCCTTTGATTTTATAAGCCAGCAGGACTCCGGAAATGATCAGGCCCACCACCGCCAGCAGTACCGCGGGGGAAGAAAAATCGCCGAGGCCCACCAGGACAGCGGGGTTTCCGGTGATAATGCCCGCATTCTGGAATCCGATGAACGCAATAAACAGACCGATACCGACTGAAATCGCCCGTTTGATATTCGCCGGAATCAAATTGATGATCGCCTCGCGGATATTAAATGCGGTGAGGATCATGAAGATAATCCCTTCCAGGAATACGGCGGTAAGGGCGAACTGCCAGGACTTTCCCATCCCGAGCACGACGGTGAAGGCGAAGAACGCATTCAGGCCCATGCCCGGTGCCAGGGCGAAAGGAAGCTTTGCCCAAAGCGCCATGACCAGAGTGGCTACCAGGGAAGCAAGGGCGGTGGCGGTGAACAGCGCGGGCGCGGGCATGCCGGTGGCAGCCAGGGTTGCGGGATTAACCGCCAGGATGTACGCCATGGTCAGGAAGGTGGTGATCCCGGCCAGAACCTCGGTGCGAACGTTGGTATTGTTCGCTTTCAGCTGGAAAAATTTTTCCATATGCGTCTCCTAAGATATGGTTTCCGCCGCGATAATCCCCGCTGAGTACCCCTTGGGAAATACCGCGATCTTTAGAGAATAGTATATCGTGGGTCATATTGACGCAAGCATAAAAAACGGCGGAGCCTGAGGCCCCGCCGTTGGAATACTCATATCGGAGAATCGTCAGGGATTGAAACGGTAACCCTGCACCGAGACGCCGGTGGTGGAGATATCGCCGAAGTATGATCCGTCGGCCCCGTAGAAGACGAAGGTATTCCCCTGTCGAGTTTCGAGATATACATCGAAACCCGGCTCCAATCGATATACGGGAGACGGTGAACCGTCGGCCCGTATGAAAAATATTTCAACGATCCGATTGGAATCGTTCAACAGGTACAGCTGCACTTCCTGATTATTGTCCCGGGAAACCATATTCCTTGGGTACTGGGAAGCCAGTCGGTTTGCGTAGCCTTCGAACCCGATCCTGGCACCGGAAAGCCCACGCGGCTCGTTCTCGCCGGGAAAGAGTTCGCTGAGCCGGATATCAGGTCGTGCGGGCTGAGCATTTCCTCCGTCATCGTCCTTAGCGTCGTCCTCAGCCGCGGGAGGAGGATCCTGGGGAGCCGGTCCTGCGGGTTCTACGCTGACCACCGGAGGAATTTTCTGTTCTTGCGCGGCGGTTTGGTCATTACCGTCGGAGGCATCTGCGCTGTTATTCGGAACGGTTTCCGCGGGGGCTTCGGCGGCGGGTTCGGCCGGGGTTTCGGGAACGAAAGCTCCGGCGAGCCTGAGTACTTCCCTGATTTCATCCCTTCGGGGATTATTTTCCGCCAGTTCCCAGGGAGTCTGGCGATTTCGATTGTACAGGTTGGGATCGGATCCCGCGAGCAGGATGGCCCTCATTGGTTCGGGATAACCGTTTCGCGCTGCATAGTGAATGGCAGAATTACCGTCGCGATCGGCGGCGTATACATTAGCCCCGGCTTGGAGCAGAATTCGTGCAATGTCCACGTTGGAGCCCTCGGGTGCGTACATCAGCGGAGTCCGCCGGTCATTGTCCAGGGGATCCAGCGAAGCC
>CAWZYW010000537.1:0-2502 GCA_963966255.1 uncultured Salinispira sp.
CGCCCGGAGCCAAATGTCACCAGTCCGCCACTTACTCCCGCCTGCATCCCCAAGGCAACGCCCACGTCGCCGAAGCGCCAGAAAAGGGGCCGGGCGCGTCCCGATTACCCCGAGGAGCCGGCCAAAGAAGCGGAGCGGGAATCCAAGGCCCGCGAGGACCGGGTAAAGGGCTCCGCAGTGAATCCCGTCCTCCGGGAAGGTAACTCCGACCGCCGGGCTCCCCGATCGGTTAAGAGCTACGCGAGGAAGAATCCCCACAGCATGGGAGCCTGGAGTTCCGAATCAAAAAGCCATGTGGCCAGCATGGACGGCGGCGATTTCTTCGGAACAGAGCGCTCGGTCACCGTCGGGACCGCAACTGAGGTGCGAATCCTTCATGTGTCCGTCGACGGAACCGAGACCGAGCTGAAAAGCGCATTTCCGCTTCAGTCCGGGGAAGTTATCGATGCGGCGGAGATGAGCCGGAAAGCCCTGAGGAGTTTCCTGTCGGAGCAGATATCCGACGCCCGCTCCAAAGGCGTATTATTTTCCCTCCATCTGAAGGCCACCATGATGAAGGTCAGCGATCCGATTATCTTCGGGCATGCCCTCTCGACCTACTTCGCCCCGTTATTCGAGGAATTCAGCGAAGAACTGAAATCCGCCGGGGTGAACCCGAATAACGGGCTGGGCGATCTTTATAATAAAATCGAAAAACTGGAAGCCGGCGCGGCGAATGCAATCCGCGCCCGAATCGCCGAAATCATTGAGCAGGGACCGGACCTCGCCATGGTGAACTCTGACAAGGGTATAACCTCCTTCCATGTCCCCAGCGATATAATCATCGACGCCTCCATGCCTGCGGCTATCCGGGCATCGGGTCAGATGTGGGACAAGAACGGCGAACAGCGGGACATGAAGGCGGTGATTCCCGACCGAAGCTATGCCGGGGTGTACCAGGCAACCATTGAAGACTGTAAAAAACACGGCGCCTTTGATCCTTCGACCATGGGTTCGGTTTCCAACGTGGGACTGATGGCCCAGAAGGCCGAGGAATACGGTTCCCATGACAAAACCTTCGAGATCGCCGGCGCCGGGACCGTCAGGGTCGTGACCGCCGACGGTAGCGTACTGCTGGAGCAGCCGGTGGAGGCCGGGGATATCTTCCGGATGTGCCAGGTGAAAGACGCCCCGGTCCGGGATTGGGTGAAACTGGCGGTGCGCCGGGCCCGGGAAAGCGGAAGCCCTGCCGTTTTCTGGCTGGATTCCCATCGGGCTCATGATCGGGAGTTGATCAAAAAAGTGGAAGCCTATCTTCCCGGGCATGATACCGACGGGTTGGAGATTGCCATTATGCCGCCGCTGGAAGCAACCAGTTACTCCCTGGACCGGATCAGGGCGGGACTTGATACCATATCGGTCACCGGGAACGTGCTCAGGGACTATCTGACCGACCTCTTTCCCATAATGGAGCTGGGTACCAGTGCCAAGATGCTTTCCATCGTTCCCCTGATGAACGGCGGGGGGCTCTTCGAAACCGGTGCCGGCGGTTCGGCCCCCAAGCATGTACAGCAGCTCGTCGAAGAAGGCCACCTGCGCTGGGACTCCCTTGGAGAATTCCTTGCGCTCTCGGTGAGCCTGGATTATCTCGGAAAGAACTTTTCCAACCACCGGGCCGGCATTCTCGGCTCCTGCCTGGATGCGGCCACCGGCTTATTGCTGGAGCGGGGAAAGAGTCCGAAACGCAAGGTGCATCAGCTGGATAACCGGGGCAGCCACTTCTACCTGTCCATGTACTGGGCACGGGAGCTGGCCGAACAGAAAGAAGACGCCGAACTGGCATCGCTCTTCGCCCCGGTGGCGGAAAAGCTGGAAGCCGGGGAGGCCGCCATCGTCGCCGAGCTGGATGCGGCCCAGGGAGCCCCGGTCGATATCGGCGGTTATTACCTGCCCGATGAGAAAAAGGCGGCGTCGGTCATGCGGCCCAGCCGACGCTTCAACGGCATCATTGATGGTCTGCTGGCGGTGTAATCCCGGACGGTCGAATCAGCTTACCCCGGCAACCCGATCCGGCATCAGTTCGGAGGGAATCGCCGATCCATCGAGGATGTGATCGGCGAGCATTCCCGCCAGGGCAGGGGCCAGCATGTATCCCCTGGTACCCAATCCGTTGAATACAAAGATCCGGCAGCCGGCGGGTCCCTGACTTTTCATCGGTCCCAGATATGCCAGTCGATCCCGGCTTGCCGGTCGGATTCCCGCCCGGCGACCCCGGATTCGTTTATGTAATTCGTCCCGATCCAGGATACCCAGTGCCCCCAGCTGATCCATGAGCCAGCGGGCGCCCCCTTCGTCGGGGCTTGCGTCGGTGAAATCCCGGATGTAGCTGGAACCGATTTCGTAGTAAGAGGGCGCGTCGGTCGGTATGACGGCGATGCCTGCGCTGAGTATTCTTCCCCGGGATACATCATCCAGTTCGCCGGCATCGATAAGCAGGACGTCACCTTTGACCGGATAGAAGGG
>CAWZYW010000538.1:0-2498 GCA_963966255.1 uncultured Salinispira sp.
CATCGTGGACGAACAGGACATCGTCGTAGTAGGCGAAGGAGCGGTAGTTGCGGAACTCGGGGAAATGGGCGATCCATAATTCCTGAGTTTCCCCAGATTCAGAATTAAAAATCGCAAATCCTTGCAGAGTGGTCGCAAGTAAAAACTCAGAGGGTGAATTGAAAGTATACGGCGTGATATCAAATTCCATCCGTAAGTTCACTACTTGTTCAAATCGATACGCCTCATTAAGCATAACCAAACGGTTATTTAATATATCAAAAATCAACAACCCATGAATTGATTGCCCCATGATCGGCCCAGAGGGTACTCCCAACGGGCCAGAATCACCTATACCAAGATTTTCTATTTGAGCCCCGGATTGATAGCTCATTACCAATTCAAAACTCTTCTGATTAATGTTTTGAGCGTGTATTCCAAAGACAAAGAACGATAAAAAAATGCAAATCGGTATTCGTTTCATTATTACTCTCCAACCAATCGGACAACCACCCAATCCCTCGGACGATCAGGATTAGTGCCATATGTATCAAGGGTGCGAACGGCATGTACATTACCAAAGACGACGCCTTGCTCACTCCCATATGTACTCTCAATCAACCACACCTCACCGGGCTCAATCTCGCCATTTCCATCCACATCTTCAACCCTCAGGACGATGGCCAGATGCGCTCCGTACTGGTTCTGATTTTCCCCGGTGTAATCGTAATACATTAGATCCCCTGGTTTGACGAATTCCAGACCTAAAACATCATTGAACTCATTTACATTATTTTTATGTGTGATCACCACCGCGTCATTATCACCCGGGTACGGGTAACGAAGCAACACGCGGCTTTCGCCCCAATATACAGCGCCGTTGCTCGCATCATTCAAGAATCGACTGGAGTTTTCGCCAGACAGAAGTTCATAATCGCTTCCTTCATAGCTCATGCTGCGGTAGGTGAACCCCACACAGTCTGCCCCGGCGGAGTAGCCGGCAAAATCTTTCCCAATCGTATAGAACGAGACACCTCCAATAGAATGATGCCCAGGCATTTGCTCTGCAACACCATTGCCTAAAGCGTTTGAAAGGCCCGGCACATACGGATAATAGGGTACCCCATCAATTTCAATATAATCACTATCACCAGAGGGAAGTCGGGGCATACCGGCGGCAGCACCTCCGTTAAAGCCATATGGGTAATCGGCATTTCTTCGAAGATAGTTGGCAAATCCCCCAGCTGGCGGCGACTCATTCTCGCGACCATACACCGGCCGTTGATTGACCTGTGAAGTTAGTCGATCTGCTTTCTCTTGGTCGGTTTCAGGATCACCCCCAGGTGGGAACAGAAGATTCAGTTGAGACATCGGCAGCACTGCCTCGACCAGTGCTTGTAGTGTTCCAAGAGCCCCCCAATCAACTTTGGCGGTGAGAAAGCGCTCGCCGGAAAGAAAGTACATCTGTTCAATAATCCGGTATTGTTGATACAGTTTGAAGTTAAACTCAAACGGACTATCATGGCCATTGTATTCATATCCAGTGGCATCGGTAATTATCGTATTGTCCTGGAACCATACGAAATCTAGCATGTCTGATTCCGAAAGCACCTGACCGCCTCCTTCAAGCGGCTGATCACTGAAAGCGCTGGAAAGCTCACCCACAAGCAATTGCCCATCGTTGATGATTTCATTCCAGTTGCTTCCATCGGGATCAAAAATGCGGTTCCACGCGTTATACCCCCAGATCTGGCTCCACCACCAGGGTGCGTTTGCCGCATCGGCTTCGGTGGCTGGGGCATTCCACCGGTGCAGGTCATTCCAGTCGCCGGTGTCTCCGCCTGACTCGCTGTTGTCTTCGACGATATATAAATTCGCCCGCCACAGCATTTTCTTGTCATACAGCTGCATCTCAGGCAGGGCGAGCTCCTCGGGAATCTCCTGTCCATCGGGATCGGGATCTATAGCCCCGGTAATCGAAAACCGCAGCTGAATGTCGTCACCCGGACGCACGGTATGGCTCTGATCTCGTTTGACCGGGCGGATGCCCAGCCGGCTGCTGCTCCGGTCTCCAGATCCGCTATCATCGTCCCAGCTCACCGCGATATTGCCCACGCCGTCGATGGTGAACTGCCACTGGTCAAATAGCTCGCCGTCACTTCCCGCCTGATAGCCTGTCGGGGGAGATGCTGAGGTGAGAATGCGGGGCAGGTAATCATCCGTCCGAAGGAACTCTACCACCGGGACGGCCTGATAATCGTTTATCTCCTCATCATAGAAAATCACCGCCACCTCAAAGCCGGTTCCCAGATTGGTGTAAATATTCCCGTAGTCCTGATTCGTCTGGGGTTCATCTTCATGATTCGGATCGAGGGCCTGCAGGAATGAGATTTGCAGTTCCTGGTCCTCGCCGACCTGAGCGGGCCGCCTCACCCCGTTGACCACCCGGGAGAGGTTGATGCGAAGTAAGCGCTCAATCCACCCCGCATTCTTGATCTGAACGACTCGTAGTATCCTCA
>CAWZYW010000539.1:0-2498 GCA_963966255.1 uncultured Salinispira sp.
GCACATCCCCGGGGGACGTAGCCAAGGCGTTCGGCGCCGGGGCGGATTTCGTGATGCTCGGCGGCATGTTCGCCGGTCATCGCCAGTCCGGCGGAGAAATCATCGAGCGGGACGGAAAACGCTTTATGGAATTCTACGGAATGAGCTCCGCACGGGCCATGGAGAAACACTCCGGAGGCGTCGCCGAATATCGCGCCTCCGAGGGAAAGGCAACCACCATCGCCTACCGGGGCGATGTCGATGACACGGTGAAAGATATACTTGGAGGGATCCGCTCCACCTGCACCTACGTAGGCGCCGCCCGGCTGAAAGAGTTAAGCAAGAGGACGACCTTCATTCGCGTTGCCGAGCAGGAAAATCGGGTATTTACCGACTAGCGGTGCCGGTTCAGCCGAAAACGATTTGGTCCCGCCCGGCGCTCTTGCCGCGATACATGGCTTCATCGGCCCGTTTGATCAAATTCTCAAAAGCTTCGCCGTCCCGGTACGCCACTATGCCGGCAGTGGCGGTGAGCCGGTATCCATCGGATATTTCGCTCCAGTCCCGATTACGGATATTCTCCATAAGGCGCTGCCCGAATATCTGAGAACCCTTTTCGTCGCTGTTGAGTAGCAGGACGAGGAATTCCTCTCCGCCCCATCGGCTCACCGCGTCCCCGCTGCGAACCAGTTCCTTGAGGATCCCGGCCAGTTCGATCAGGGCGTAATCGCCCTTGTCGTGGCCAAACTGATCGTTTATCGTCTTGAAGTGGTCAATATCGAGAAATATCAGGGAGAAATTATGCTGATAGCGGACTGCCCGGGAGATTTCGTCCTCGATTTTGCTTCGCATGGCCCTGCGATTGAGAGTCTCGGTGAGGGGATCGGTACTGGCCTGGAGCTCGAGGGTTTTCTGCATCCTGCTGAGCTCGAGGTTTTTCTCCTGAAGCGCATCGTTGGCCTTCCGAAGTTCTCGTTTTGCGTGGGAAAGTTCGATGTGTATCTCCAGGCGATGGAGCAGCTCTTCGCTGTCGAACGGCTTGGTGATATAGTCCACCCCTCCCGCTTCGAAACCCCGGTAGATGTCCTTTCGGTCGCTGAGGGCCGTCAGGAAGATCACCGGCAGATCGTCACGGGTTTTGAATTTCCGGATCTCCCGGCAGGTGGCGTAGCCGTCCATTTCAGGCATCATGACGTCCAGCAGCACTGCATCGATATCTTCCCTGGCCTTGATGAAATTGAGGGCTTCCATCCCGTTGAGGGCCACCGCCGGCTCGTAACCCTTGTTGTCCAGAATCTCTGCGAGAAACTGGAGGTTCTGCGGGTTGTCCTCCACGATTAACACCAGGTTTTTATTTGCCATCCGTTCCCTCAGATAAAAAATGAATTTTTTCCCGTACGATATCAATTCTATAGGTTTTCACTGCGCTTGCAAGTTCGCCGCTCAGCTGTCGAAGGGCTGGCCAGTCGAGGGTTTTGCTCACCGCCTCAAGCTCTTCCAGGTATTCCCTGGCTTCCCCGAGGGTCATCGATTGAACCAGTCGCCGGGCAGGCAGGATTACCTTGTCCTCGATGTGTTTCTGATGGACCGTCCGCAATTCTTCGGGAAACTCCCGGTATTCATCCCACAGCCGCTGGCCGAAATTGCGCATGGCGCTGCTTTCTGCCGGCCGGTTCAGGAACTGATGAATGGTCCGCAGAAGTTCATGGGCCTTGAATGGCTTGTATGCCCAGCCGTCGAAGGTGTTCTGATGGTTTTTTTCCCGGGTTATGCTCACCGATGCGGTAAGGGCGATGATCGGCGTATTGCGGTAGGCGGGGATCTCGCGGATCCGGCTGGCAGCTGTACGGCCGTCCATCCCCGGCATCCTGATATCCATAATAATCAAATCGACGGAGTCCCGTTCAACGAGATCGATGGCTGCCTGACCGGAATCTGCCGTGATCACCCGGGCTCCCGCGCTGGTAAGAATGTGCTGAAGGAGCAGAAGATTGGTCTGCACGTCATCCACCGCCAGGATGCGCTCGCCGGTGAACTGCACTTTCTCCTGGTTTTCGCGGTTCTCCGGCGGGAGATTGGTGTCGGAGTCGATTTCGACGCTTTCCAGGCTCAGTGTGAAGGTGCTTCCGTTGCCTTTTTCGCTGTCCACGGTGAGGGTGCCTCCCATCAGGCGACTGAGCTTGCGACTGATGGCGAGGCCGAGACCGGTGCCGCCGTATTTCCGGGAGCTTTGTCCTTCCTGCTGTTTGAATGAGTCGAAAATGACATCCTGCTCGTCCCTGCTGATGCCGATGCCGGTATCCTGTACAGAAATACTCAGGCTGATGTGGTTTTCATCGAGCTGCTCGAAATCGGTAGAGATTTTTATGCCCCCGCTTTCGGTGAATTTAACCGCATTGCCGACGAGGTTCACCAGAATCTGGCGCAGCCTGGACTCATCGGCCATAATCCGCTCCGGAATGTCGTCGGCGGATTCAACCACCAGGAACAGGGACTTTTCATCCACCCGTATCCTGAAA
>CAWZYW010000540.1:0-2486 GCA_963966255.1 uncultured Salinispira sp.
GCCCGGTGCCCATGGCTTGCAGAAAGCCGAAGACCTTGCCCCGCAGGGGGGCCGGAACCATCAACTGTCCCGCCGCACCGATGAGGCTGTTGATGATGCTCACCGAGAACCCGAACAGCACGAACTGGGCGATTATCAGAAAGTAATTATCGAAGCTGAACAGGGTAAGGCGGGCGATGACGAAAACCGTCGTTGACACCGCGAAAAACGGGTACTGTTTCCCCCGGGGGATTTTCCGGACGAGCATGAGCATAAAACCCGCCAGCGAAGCTGCGGAAAGGGCCGACATGGCGAAGCCGTAGGAATCGGGCCCGAGATCCAGGCGCTGCTCGAAGTAGGGAATAAACAGGATTCCGCTCAGGCTGAGCAGGAAGTTGAGGCTGAACACCGAAACCATCAGCACCAGCATGCCCTGATGAGCGAAGATGAAGGCCAGGCCTTCCTTCATGTCATCGAAAAACCGGAAATCCTTCGCTTCCTGCTCGACCTTCGGGATATCCATGAATAATTCCGTGAACGAAGATATCAGGTAGGAAATTCCATTGAACAGGAATAACACCGGGGCGCCAAGGGCGGTGAACAGCAGCCCCCCGATGGGATTCCCCAGTATGCCCGCCACCGACTGGTTGATGGCGAACAGGGAATTGATCTGAACCAGATGCTCTCGCTTGCTGATGCTGGGGATTGTGCTCGGGACGGTCGGGTCGAAAAACGCCCCGCATAGACCGATGATTACCGATGCTCCGATGATAAACGGCACGGTGAGCCAGCCGGCGAAGGCGCCGATGGCGACGATGATCACCGTAACCCCGCGGATGAAATCCATTCCCACCAGAATGAGTTTCCGGTTCGCCCGGTCCACCAGAACTCCCGTGAAGGGCGAGGCCAGGGCCTTCGGGAGGAATCCCGCTGCGATTACCACGCCCATGGCGCTGGTCGAACCGGTCAGCCGGAGGACCCAGAAGCCCAGAGCCACTGAATACACCATATCGCCCAGGGTCGAGACCAGTTGGCCCTGCCAGAGCAGGAATACGTTTTTATTCCACATTGGCAAACTATATCTTCTTGCTTACACCCGGGCTATAGCTCGCAGCTGCGCTCTCTGATAGTATTGTCATCTCCCGATACCTACCCATGTGCCCCCGGCGATTGGAGTCTATATGAATGAATTGCATGTTCACCGCATCCAGCAGACGACCCTCCTTATTGCCCATTTCGCGGTTGCCCTCGCATTGAACACGAGTATGCCCTTGCTTCCGATCCTGAAAAGTACGCTGGGCCTGAGCGTTCTGGAAACCTCCGTGCTTCCGACCTTGCTTACGGTATCCACCGCCATAGCGAACCTCCTGGCCGGTTTTCTCATCGCTCACATCGGTCAGAAACGGCTGCTCATGGGCGGATTTCTCCTGATGATCGGCGGCACCATCCTCCTGGCCCTCGCTACGTCAGTCATGGGAATCGCCATCGCTTGTTTCGTCATGGGAATCGGCATTGGCTGGCTGTTCACGGCGCTTACCACCATGTTTTCCGGCCTGCCGGCAGAGATGCAGAATTTCGGCATCTACCATTCGCTGTTCGGCATGGGAGGGTTCCTCGCGCCGATTATCCTTAACCAGACCCTGCGTTCGGGCCTTTCCTACCGTTGGCTGTTCGCGGCCTACGCCGCCATGCTGTTCCTGTTATTCCTCACCTTTTTCCTGAACCGAAGTATTGAAAATATCCGCTACCCGGGAGCTTCGTTCAGGGGAATGATCGCTGTGCTGGCAGGGCCGCTGGTGAGCGTTTCTCTGCTGGCCTTTGCCGCCTATGCCGCGGTCGAGATCGGAACCAGCAATCTCAGCGGGATCATGAGTGTCGATTTCTACGGATTGAATGAAATCTCCGCCGGATATATCCTATCCGGGTTCTGGCTGGCGTTCTCCATTTCCCGTTTTTTTTCCGAGCACCTGGCGAAGCGTTTCGGCGGATTGAGGTTTCTCGCATTGTGCGGGGTCATGAGCTTGGGCGTGGTCATCCTGTGGAGCGTCGAGGCCGGCGCATGGATGTACGTCCTGGCAGGCCTTACCTTCGGTCCGGTTTTTCCGGTCCTGCAGAAATGGGTGAATCGGCAGCTCGAGCCGGAGAAGCGGGGCCTTTTCAACGGCATGACCTACGCGTTCACGGGACTGGGGGCGACCATCACGCTTCCGATAATGGGCCGATTGGGCGACATTCGTATGTCCTACGCGTTTATTCCGAGCCTGGTTCTGATTATCCTGTTCAGCGTTCTGCTGCTGTTCCTTGATCGATTGGCGAGGAAAACATAGCGATATCGTCTCGATACTGCCATCCCAGCTGGCGGTAGAATTCCATGGCCGGCTCATTGGTGTCGAACACGAATAAATGCATCTTGCGAACACCCTTGCGGGCCAGGGCGCCCCGGATGGCTTCTAGGAGGTCCCGGCCGAGACCCCGGCGCCGGAAGGCCGGAAGCACCGCAAGGGGAT
>CAWZYW010000541.1:0-2486 GCA_963966255.1 uncultured Salinispira sp.
GACAGCGCATCCATCATTTTTCAGCGCGCGGCTTTCGGAGACCCCCTGAGAAGCGATATGTACCGTACGGAAATAACCTTCCTTCCCGACGGCGGGTACGAGTCGGTAGCGGCGCAGAATGTTAGCTGGAGTCCCCGGTATGTGACCTCGCCGGTTTTTGTGGAACAGCGTATGGCATACCTGGAGCGGGATCCCGCTTCCAAGCGATTCGCCACCGTAATCCGCACTGCGGGACCATCGAACTTCGAGGCATTTTTCGGTTTTCCCCATCGGGGCAATCTGCCGGAGAGTATTTCGGCGGTAATTACGGGAATCGCCGCGGCTCTGGCCCTTGGCGCGTATACCGCCTGGCTGGGACATCCCCTGATTTTCGCACTGATGCTTTTCGCGGGGCGCATGCTCTTGCAGAGGGGACTGGCTGACCGTCGGCGGGAGGCGGTGGTGCTCCTGCTCCTCCTCGGCGGCGCATATACGCTTCTCCAGCAGATGACGTCCATCGCTCAGGCCGGTACTGTTCCCGACCCCCTCTTACCGGTCATCGCCCTGGCCGCCATGCGCTATCTGTTCGCCGCGGGCCTTTCGGTACCGGTGCTTCTCGGCGATGGAGAGCCTTATATCCAATACCGCAGGTTGGCATATGCCCTGGCATGCTTTTCTGCCCTGTACTTTTTAGCGCCGGCATATTTTCAGGTGGTCGAGTTTACGGCGTTCCGCGGGAGTCTCGATGCCGCATTGCTGCTGGAATAGGACACTACCTCTCTGACACTGGCTTATTACCCCAGCCAACTCCGCATAAGCCATTCGGCCCCTCTGCGGGAGTCCTTCCAGTATTCGATGCTTTCCTCCCGCAGTGCGCGGATGTCCACCGCCGGTTCAGCGCTTAATTCATGGCAATGGCCGGCAAACCATCGCTCCAGGTCGGGGTAGCGGGCTTCCACGTGGAACTGCAGGCCGATGCCCCAGTCGCCGAGGGCGAAGGCCTGGTTGGCATAGGAGCGATCCCCCGCCAGCTGCGTTGCACCATCGGGCAGATCGAAAGTCTCACCATGCCAGTGAAGTGCGAGGGCCTTTCCCGCGGGACCGAAGGGCCCAAGGCCGGCGGCATCACCTGCACCGGATATTTCCAGCTTTCCCCATCCGACCTGACGCGCGGCGCCGGGATACACATCGGCGCCCAGCGCCGATGCCATGAACTGGGCTCCCAGGCAGATGCCCAGGGTCTTCCGCCGGGCTTCCAGCCGCCGCCGGACCAGTTCCATTTCAGCCGACAGCCAAGGATAGCGGTCGCCGTCGTTTACGCTCATGGGACCTCCGAGGATCACAATGAGATCCGGTCCGATGATATCCAAACCGGCGATTTCTTCGGGGGCGAGCAGGGGAATGTCGATATATTTGCAGGAATATCCGAGATCGGGCAGTATCTCATCGAGGCTCCCCAGATCTTCGAAGGCGATGTGGCGCAGCGCCAGGGCGGTTTTCATGCTTCCAGTGTAGCCGCCCGTCAGGGGGGGCTCAAGGGCGGGCAGGGCTTCCGCCCGCCGGGCATTACGGACATCCATGCTTGCCCAAGGAACGGTGATGTTCTAAGGTTGATCCATGGAGGGGGTACCATGGGAGCATCGACCCGGCAACAACATCAACTGACTGACCGGCTTCGATTCGTCGGGCTGCTGCTGGCCACTGCCCTGACGGCCCTTATCCAGACCAGCCTCAGCGATGCGCCGCTTCTGACCTGGCTTCTGGCATTACTCGGCCTGATCGTTCTGACGGAAATCAGCGTATCACTCCTCAGCAGCCCGTTTAAATTCAGCTGGCTTCGACAGAACATCCCCGAGCTCCTGCTCGCCGCGGTATTCGTGATATACGCATCGCTGATAATTTCGGGCAGCCCGCTGTTCGGCCGCTGGGGACAACGCCTGCCCGCTTCGGCATTTATCATTCTGAGGAACTTTTTCCTGTATTTCCGCATCGGGTCCAGGGTGCGCCGCCTTTCAAACCTGCTTCAGGATATTTCGCTGCATCCCGCCCAGACCCTGGTGATCAGTTTCATGATGATCATCCTGGTGGGCGCCATCCTGCTGATGACGCCGGTGGCCACCGCCGACGGCCGGGGTCTGGGGATCATCGATGCCCTGTTTACCTCGACATCCGCTGTTTGCGTGACCGGGCTCATCGTAGTTGATACCGCTACCCACCTCAGCCTGTTCGGGAAGATCGTCGTCCTCCTGCTTATCCAGGCCGGCGGGCTGGGTATCATGCTGCTGAGCTATACCGCGAGTTGGGTAGTCACCCGGCATCTGAAGCTCAGCGACAAGCTGACGCTGGCGTATATGACCAATGAGGATGACCTGAGCCAGGTGTCCGGTGCGATGCTCCGTATCGTGCTGCTAACCCTGGGCATCGAGCTGGCGGGGGCCCTGCTGCTCTTCCTGAGCTTTCTCGGTGAAGGCCTGGGCGCCGGCCAGGCCTTATGGTTCGGCCTGTTC
>CAWZYW010000542.1:0-2470 GCA_963966255.1 uncultured Salinispira sp.
GGCGGGATGATCACCATCCCGCTGTTCCTGCTCACCGGGTTCTCCCCCCATCAGGCCATCGCCACCAACAAACTCCAGGCAAGTTTCGGAAGCCTGACCGCCACCCTCCGATACCGTCACGGCGGCCTGGTCCGCTTCAGGGAAGTCCTCCCGGGCATCGCCTTCACGCTGGTTGGCGCGGGAATCGGGGCGGTTGCGGTCCAGCTGCTCGATGCGAGCCTTTTGAATCTGATGATTCCGGTGATCCTGCTGGCGCTGTTCGTCTACATGCTGATAAAGAAGGACTTGGGAAGCCTGGAGTCCCGGGAGCGCATGGGCCGTATGGCGTTCTACGGCGTATTCGGACTGATTATCGGATTTTACGACGGATTTTTCGGACCTGGAACCGGCAGCTTCTGGACCGTGGCGTTTATCGCCATAGCGGGTATGGATATCAAGCGGGCCACCGGCCACACCAAGGTGGTGAATTTCACAAGCAACATCGTGTCGCTGGCGATATTCCTGTTCGGGGGGAATATCCTGGTTCTGCCGGGAATCGTCATGGGCCTTGCCCAGATTGCCGGCGCCTGGACCGGCAGCCATCTGGTACTAAAAAAGGACAGCTCGTTCGTGCGGGTTATGTTCCTTATGGTATTGGGGGCGAGTATCGTATATCTGAGTTACCGGGCTTACTTCGCCGCTTGATCGCCCCGATCGGCAAGTTCTTCCAGTTCCCGAAGCTCTTCATCGGAGATCGGATAGCCCTCGTCAGCAAGCCACTGCCGCGCGCCTTCCATATCGGCAAAATGCCGGCGGATATAACGCTCGGAATCCGGGGATAAATTATGGTCGATTACTCCCTTGGTAAGGGGATCCTCCGTGACATGAGCGCTTCGGCACAGCCCCATCCCGATGCTCCAGCGATTCAGCTCCGCCAGCACCTCTGAGGCCTCGGGGGTCGCCAGGCCCCATGGACGATTGTCTATCAGATTGGCTTTCCTCGGCGAGGCGCTCAGGATTTCCTTCACCCGGCGCGAAAGCTCCAGAGCCGCTTCATAATTGAACGACGCATGGAGCGAACAGAGAATCACGTGTTTGCCGAGGAGCAGCCTGAAACTGCCGTGGGGGATGAATTCCATTAGAGATGACTATATTTCATTACAGGAGCAAATTCCACACCCCGGCGAATTCGCCGGGGGCGGCTCATATGCCCAGGTAGGCCTTTTTCACGTCTTCATTGGCCGCAAGCTTCGCCGCCTCATCGGTCATGGTGATGGTACCGGTCTCCAGCACATAGCCCCGATGGGCTACTTTCAGGGCCATGTGGGCGTTCTGTTCCACCAGGAAGATGGTCACGTTGTTTTCCGTATTGATCCTCTCGATGATCTGGAAAATCTGCTGCACCAGCAGGGGCGCCAGCCCCAGCGACGGCTCATCCATCAGAAGCAGCCGGGGCCGGGCCATCAGGGCCCGGGAAATGGCCAGCATCTGCTGTTCGCCGCCGGACAGGGTGCCGCCGGCCTGATTCCGCCGCTCGGCGAGCCGGGGAAAGAGCTCGAAAACGTACTCTTCGTCCTTCTGTATTTCAGCCTTGTCCCGCCTCAGGAACGCCCCCATATCGAGGTTCTCCTTCACCGTGAGCTGGGGGAAAATCCGCCGGCCTTCGGGGACCTGCACGATGCCCTTCTCGACGATCTGATCGGGATTCAGGGTGGAAATGTCCTCGCCGAGGAACTCGACGCTGCCGGTGGAAATGGGCACCACCCCGGATACCGACATGAGGGTCGTCGATTTGCCGGCGCCGTTGGCCCCGATGAGGGTGATGATTTCTCCCTCTTTGAGTTCCAGGGATACATCTTTCAGGGCATGGATGTTGCCGTAATAGGTATTGATGTTGCTGATCTTAAGCATCGACTTCCTCTCCCAGATAGGCCTTGATAACCGCCGGATTCTTGCGGATCTCCGCCGGGGTGCCCTGGGCTATGAGCTGACCGTAATCCATGACGTAAATCCGCTCGGAGAGCGACATAACCAGGTTCATATCGTGCTCGATTAGCAGTATGGTCATATCCTCTTCTTCCTGCAGCCGCTTGATGTCCTTGTTCAGGGCCGCGGTTTCCTTGGGATTCATGCCCGCCGCCGGTTCATCCAGCAGCAGCAGGAAGGGCTCGGTGGCCAGGGCCCGGGCGATTTCGAGCCGGCGCTGATCGCCGTACGAGAGATTTTTCGCCAGGTCGTTGATATGTTCTTCGAGCTTCATGACTTTCAGGAAACCGATGGCCTTTTCAACCGATTCCGCCTCCTCCCTGAGGAAGGTGGGGGTGCGCATCACCGATGCGAAGAGCCCCTGCCGGAGCCGCAGGTGATGGCCGATGAGGTCGTTCTCCAGAACCGTCATATTCTGAAACAGCCTGATATTCTGAAAGGTCCGGGCAAACCCGATGTTGGTAATGTGGTTCGGCTTCATACCGTTGAGGCGGATCTTCATCCC
>CAWZYW010000543.1:0-2469 GCA_963966255.1 uncultured Salinispira sp.
GGACCGATGGATTAATGCGACTGTGACTGCTGCCGCTGCGCTGCTGGTGTTTGTGCTCATCGGAACAGAACACAACGAGTACCAGAACACGCTGAATGCCGGACTGGAAAACCTGATCAGCACCAACTGGGTCAACGTGGAAACGACAGAGAGATTCGAGTCGGGTCTGGAAGACCTAAACCGACAGTTTCTGTATGGCAGGCAAAAAAAATCTGAGACGGAAACACCGCGCTTGCCGGCGTTGCCGAATAGTCTTTTTCGGTATCAATACGGTCGACGCATCCAATTGAAAATAGGAGGAGTGTGATATGAAATCATATCAAATGGTTTTCGGGCTGTTATTCCTGGTCATAGTGCTGAGCTCTGTTCTTTGGGGAGGATTGCCATTGGGTTACTATTTCGATGCACCCTCGGCTTTGATTGTTTTCTTCGGCGGCTTTTTTGCATCCATCTTCAGTCATGGTTTCGGCGGTATTATCGAAGCGTATCGAACGGCTATTCGCGGAGGAGACGAGATTGATGAGCAGATCCTCATCAGAAGCCGGGCGGTTTTTGTAGGTCTGCACCGAAACTTCATGTTTCTGGGATTGTTCGGTATTGTCATCGGGTCGATTTCACTCCTTGGGTTCTTCTCAAACATCAACGAGGGCGGTCTGGCGTCGGGTACTGCCACCATGCTCATTACGTTGTTTTACGGTTTTATTGGCTCTTTGCTCCTGGTTTTTCCGTTTCTCAGTAGAATTGAAAGCATGATGCCAAAAGCAGGATAAAATACCGGTGAGTATCTGTTTGATCAGCCAGGCGGGATATGATTCATCTCCGCCATAATTATACAATCGAATATTGGGTGAAAATTTGAAGCGTATTAAACGAATCAGTACGAGAAACGCGGAATTCCAGGTTGTGGAATCACTGAAAACTAACCGGTCAAAACGGACGAAGCTCAGGCAAGGCTTTATTGAGGGCATCGAAAGCATAAAGCAAGCGATTGCCGCCGATATTGTGATTTCGAGGATAATCTATGCAAAGGGCAGAGAGCTCAGCGACTGGGCGCTGAATCTTATTGAGTCTCTCCCCATCGAGAGTGTTATTGAAATGGATCCGCAGCTCTACCATGATCTTTGCGATCGGGAGGAACCGTCTGAAATCATCGCGACATTCGAGTATCCGAATCGGGACATAAGCGATGCAAGGATCTCCGATGATTCGATATTCCTTTTATTCGATCGCCCAAGCGATAAGGGAAATCTGGGCTCCATTATTCGAACGGCCAATAGTTTCGGAGTCGATGGCATTTTTATATTAGGTCATGGGGTTGATCCGTTCGATCCCAAAGTCATTCGGTCCTCGTTGGGCGGCGTTTTTCACACCCCGGTCTATCATATAACATCCATGGATTCCCTCCTCAATTGGCTGACCATATTTCGAGGTAGTCATGCGGGTTCCATGATCGGATCAGATTCAAGCGGAGACAGGGTGATCTCTCAGGCCGGCGTCACGACTCCGGTGGTACTGGTATTAGGTAATGAAGCCAAAGGGATGAGTAAGTCGATTCAGGAAAGCTGCGATGTAGTCGTACAAATTCCCGGCCAGGGAAATGTGAACTCGCTGAATGTAGCCTGCGCCGGTTCCATCCTTCTCTGGGAGCTATATAAATCGAAAATGAAATATAATTCCAATGAATCCCCTGCCGGGAATCAATTTACAGGCGAGCATTATAAGCTTCTGTAGGCGAAACTGAGTTCTGGAATCGGCGCAAGCCGGAACTGATCGAAGGAAGGGGATCTGGAAATGAATAGCGAACGAACCCGCCACATCGAGAAACTGTATGCCTGGCTTTGCGCAATACAGATGGAAAACGGACTTGTCCCCAGTTTCTAGTTTCGCCGGGGGAATGAAAACGAAGATGGGCCCGAGGTTTGGACATATGACAATGCCCTTGCGGTAATCGAATTCAGCAGGAGAGGGGACTTGGAACGGGCCGAACGGATCCTCGATTTTTTCAATTCGAGGATTCATGTGGAGTTCGACGCCGGCAGTGGCGGCTTTTCCCAGTTTAGATTCGCAACCTCGGGGGAACCGAGAGATAGTTCCCGATGGATGGGGGATGTGGCGTGGCTGCTTATCGCCCTGAATCACTATCATGGCCACAGCAGCGAAAACAAATACCGTGTGCTGGAGGAACGGATGATCTCCTGGCTGAGGGGACTACAGGATTCCGACGGCGGGCTGTTCGCGGGAAGCGACGGGGATGGAAATCTGCGCACGGAAAAAGTAGTCGAAGGGAACATTGATGCCTTCAATGCGGTTCCGGGTTTTGATGACTTCCACCGGCGACTGCTGAAGTATCTTTCGGAAAAACGCTGGGATCGGGAAACCGATATGTTCATCGCATGGGAAGGCACCGGTGAAATGGCACTGGCCTATGCCTGTCTCTTATACACATCTCCGAGCCCACGAGACCGAGGC
>CAWZYW010000544.1:0-2466 GCA_963966255.1 uncultured Salinispira sp.
GACAGTATCGTGTACTGCGGATATCGGCCGCTCTTCCTGGACGATATCGCCTCGGCTGCAAGGGAAATCGCTGATTTTATTAAAACCGAAGGTTTTTCTCCGCACATCATCGCGATCCGGGGACAGGGGATTATTGCGGTTCATGAAAGCGGAAAACGCCGGGACCTCGCCCGCCAGCTTTTCCTGGACAACGTGAAGATAGCCGTATATGCCCGTTCCTTCGGGGGTATCCGGTTTATGCCCGAGTCGAATATCAATTTCATCCGGACCTGGGAAGCCGAGAAGTATCGGGCGTCCCAGGCGAAATAAGCGGCGGCGGGCAGGGAGGTTCGTATGTACATCGCAGTGGATCTGGGAGCGGAAAGCGGCCGGGTCATCGCCGGCGACCTGAAGCGTCTGGAGATAGTCCATCGTTTTCCCAGCCGGTCGGTTCGTATCCGCGGACGACTGTACTGGGATGCGCCGGGGATTTACTCTGAGATCCTCGGCGGGCTCCGGGAGGCTTTCCGGCGGTACTCAGACAAAATCCGGTCCATCGGCATCGACACCTGGGGCGTGGACTATGGCCTTCTGGACAGCACGGGAGATCTGCTCGGCAATCCCTTCCATTACCGGGACGACCGCAATGATGGAATCATGGAGGAGGTCCGCGCACGTCTGGGCGACCGCCGGCTGTACGAGGCAACCGGAATCCAGTTCCTTCCGTTTAATACCGTTTTCCAGCTGCGGGAAGAAGTTGCGCATCGCAGCCAGCGGCTTGCGGTTGCCATGGATTTTCTCACCATTCCCGATCTGCTGAACTACTGGCTCTGCGGCGTGAAGGCCAATGAATTCAGCAACGCCTCTACCACGGGGCTCTATGATCCCGTTGCCGGCGAATGGGCCTGGGATCTCATCGATGAACTGGATATTCCCCGAGGCATCTTCCGGAACGTGGTGCCATCGGGGACGGTTCTCGGCGAACTGAGTCCCGACATCGCCGCGGAGCTCGGCGCTCCCGACGGGGTATCGATTGTCGCGCCGGCTTGGCACGACACCGGTTCGGCGGGGGCTGCAGTTCCTGCCGCACCGGGAGAGTCGAACTTCGCATATCTATCAAGCGGCACCTGGAGCCTGTTGGGCATCGAGCGCCGCCTTCCGCTGATCAACGATGAGAGCCGCGAAGCGAATTTCACCAACGAAGGCGGCGCAGACGGCGGAATTCGTTTTCTGAAGAACATCATGGGCCTTTGGATTCTTCAGGAGAGCCGGAATGAGTGGGGCGACTCCCGGGGCAGCTTACCGGATTACGGAGTAATTGCCGCGGAAGCCAAAAGCGCTGATCCGCCGGAGACCACTATCGACGTGGACGATCCCCGCTTCCTCAAACCCGGCAGGCCCGATGATCCCATGTGCGCCCGCATCGACGGCTATCTCCGGGAACATGGGGTCAGGCCTCCGGGTTCCATGGGCGGGTATGCCCGGCTGATCCTCGAAAGCCTCGCCCAGCGTTATGCGGAAACTATCCGCACCGTGGAAAGACTGAACCGGAAACGCATCGGCGCTCTGTATATCATCGGCGGTGGTAGCCAGAAAGATGTATTAAACCAGCTCACCGCCGATGCGGCGAGCCTGCCGGTGTTCGCCGGGCCGGTGGAAGCCACCGCACTAGGCAATATCCTGATGCAGTCCCTGGCCGCAGGTGAAATCTCAGGTATTGAAGAAGGACGTTCGCTGATCCGCAAGTATCACACGATCCGGGAGTTTTTGCCCCGGTCCAAATAAAGACTGCCGCTGGTACGGGACACGGTGCTTCTCTACAGCGCCCGGAACATCACGTCCCCGCTGGTGGTTTTCATCGAAACGGGGCTGCCGCCTTCGCCCAGCCGGGCCTTGAGCTTCCGTTCCTTGCGTTCGTCCACCTGCACATCCCCTTCGACCGCGATGTCTCCGGACATGGTCGAGATTTTGATGTCGGCGTCGTTACCGGCGCTCATTCCCAGGTTCAGGTCGCCGCTGACGCTGGACATGCTGACTTCCTCGCTGATCTGCAGTTCGGCCCGGATGTCCCCCGAGATGCTGACAGCCCTGACGTTCCGGGAGTCGGATATCAGAGTAATATCCCCGCTCTTGCTGTTGAGCTCGAGATCGCCCCTGCAGTCGGCCAGATCGATATTGCCGGATAGGGATTTGGCATCGATACCGGCTTCCATCCGGCTCACCGAGATATCCCCGCTGAGGTTTTCGATGCGCAGGGGAAGACCGCGGGGCATCCGGAGGCGGTAATTGATCCTGACCCGCAGGGCCGGAGATGACGAATCGCTCTGGTATCCCAGTTCACCGGTTGCGGCGCCGAAGAGGATTTCCAGGTTTTCAAGCTGCTGCCGGGCCTGCCATTCATCGATCCCCCAGAGCAGGATCCTGCCGTCGATGGCGATATCTTCAGTCTACCCTCCGATCATCTCACTGTACCCCACATCTTCGCGC
>CAWZYW010000545.1:0-2465 GCA_963966255.1 uncultured Salinispira sp.
GGACCGAGGAGCCCGCCCCGTCAGCCTGAGGGAGGAAGAGCGGGGCTTGATGATCGATTACGCCCATATGCAGCAATGCGGCGAAGTCCCCGGGGGGGGGCCGATTCCCCCGGGGCGGGTTCGGGGAGGGGTCGGGGATACGGGAAATGCCCTGGGCGGACCGCCGCATCTTCACATCGGAATATACGACCGGAGCTGGCGTCGGCCCCTGGATCCCTGGTACTTCTTCGTACCGGTTCCCGAGCTTGCCGTTTCTACACCGTCACCGGAGAGCTACGCGGAAATGGGTCTGATCCCCGGCAGCCGCATTTCCGCGGCGGAGGATCTGCTGCTGTTCCGGCAGCCCCCGGGGCGGAATCCTACCCGAATCTCGCCGAGCCGTTTTGATGATAATGGAAACCGTATTCTCCCCGAAGATCAGCCCATTACGAGGCTCGACTGGGGTGACCCCGTTGCAATTTCCGAGGGCGAGGAAATCGGTACTCTGGTATCTTTTCGCGCTTATTCCGGCGATGGCATGCTGGGCATAATGCGGCGTGACCGCCAGCTCCTGTGGCTCCCGGCGTCCCAGATGCGATCCCTGCTGGTTTCCGGTACCTAAAAATGGACGTGACCCGCTGCTCCTGGGCCGAAGGAGGGGAGCTGCTTCGGCGGTACCACGATCACGAGTACGGGGTGCTGGTCCGGGAAGATGATGTAATTTTCGAACGTTTGATGCTGGAGATTTATCAGGCGGGCCTTAGCTGGCATCTCATACTGAAACGTCGTCAGGGATTCCGGAAAGCCTTTTATCAATTCGAATTGCATAAAGTGGCTGCCATGACCGACGGGGAACTCGATTCCCTGATGAACAATCCGGAAATTATAAAAAACCGGATGAAAATCCGGGCCACCAGGCATAACGCCGCAGTATGTCTCAAGCTGATAGAACAATGGGGGTCGCTATATAACTATTTCCGGGATTTACCCTATCAGGCAGCTGAATCCGCTTTATTGGTGCCCTGCGTCAAGCGGATGAAAAGCGACGGGTTTTCCTTCATCGGTCCCACGATCCTCGAAGAGTTTTTTATGAGCATCGGGTTCAATGAAGTGCCTCACGACCCCGGATGCTTTCTTTTCCGCAATAAGACGAGCGGCGATTAATCCATCTGCCCGTCAACCCGCTCGTCGCTGATGCTCCAGTAGCGCTCGATTTCCTGCTCCAGATACAGCACCTGCTCCCGATTGGTAAAGCCCCCAAGTAGTTTCCGGTCGCTGCCGTCGGAAAGCAGTACCCGCAGTTCGTACCGTACGCTGGAACCTCCGTTGCTTGAGCGGGTGACCCGCTTGCGCCCGTAGAACTGGCGTACCTCGTGGTGTTCCGATGGCTTGGGGGTTCTCCAGGGTATCGGCCGGTGCTTAATGGTGAGGGTGCCGGGTCCGACTTTGACCGTGGTGGTATTTATCAGCCTGGCGATGGTGCTGTAAAGCAGGAAAATACCCACCGCGATGTGTATCGATGTGAAGGCCAGCATCATGTACTCACCGCTGACGATGGCGGTACTTATCCAGAAGACCAGAAACCCGTTCCAGAAGATCGTCATGGGAATAAGGACGAATGCCGCCACATCCCTCCAGCGGCGGGTAATGGTGAGCCCGTCGAAATCAAGGTTTTTTTCCATACCCTTGGGCAGCGCAACTTCCGGCTTCTGGTGGTACCCCGAGCCGGCGGTGGTTCCGCCCATCCCTGCCAGTTCCTGCAGGGTATACACCGAATGACATTCGTCGCATTGGGCGAAGCCGTCTTTGACAGAAATGTTCTCACCGGTTATGGTCCGGCTGCACTTGGGACATGTAAGATTCATAGTCTTTATTCTGTCTATTCCCAGCGGGAATTCAAGGGGTATTGTGGTGATAATACCTGAATTTGATTCGGCTATGTGCTTGGCGAGCATATTGCTGACCGATATACTTTTCTAACGCAATACAGCACTGATCTGCGATCGAGGAGAGCTTATGGGACGCAATGATGGGGATGCTTTGGAAACGCCGCGCCTGGTTGATTTGTACCGGCACATGCTGGCAGCCCGGGAGGTGGACCGCCTTGAAGACGGCTACACCAAGCGCGGGGAAGCCTTTTTCCATGTCTCAGGCGCCGGCCATGAGGGCTCAGTGGTTCTGGCGGACATCCTCGGGCCCCAGGACTGGCTCCACTGCCATTATCGCGACAAGGCGCTGATGCTTGCCCGCGGCGTCAGCCCGGAAATGTTTTTTCACAGTCTGTTCTGCAAGGACGCATCCCATTCCCGGGGACGTCAGATGAGTGCGCATATCAGCGCACCGGAGCTCAATATCCTCAGTCTGGTGGGCCCGGTGGGCAATAATGCCCTGCCGTCGGCGGGCATCGCCGCTGAACTAAAAGACCGCCAGGGATCGCCGGTGGTACTCTGCGCCCTGGGAGACGGCATGACCCAGGAAGGCGAGGT
>CAWZYW010000546.1:0-2463 GCA_963966255.1 uncultured Salinispira sp.
CCCTGGTACTTGATGACCACCTCCAGGGCTACCGAGAAAAACTCGTTCAGAACTTCGACGATGTATTCCGGTTCCTTGCCTTCTGAAAAAGAGGTGTAACCGCATATATCGGCGAAAAAAATGGTTGCTTCCTTCTTCGCCCCGCCGAGGGCTGCGAATTCGGGATTTTCCATCAGCTGGTGGACGATGTCGCTGGACAGGTACCGGCTGAACATATCCTTCACCACCCGTCGCTCTTCCACCGCCGATTCCATCTGGTTCTTGAGTTCCCGTTCCCGGGTCTGGTCGGAGAACAGCAGGGTCAGGCCCTCGTTTTTTCCCCGGGAGCCCTTCAGCGGGGCGATGTTCAGGGAGTAATCCATCTCCCGGTCGGCGTGCTGATAGATACCTTCAAGGCCCATGATGATCTGGCCGGTCTGCTCAACTTTCCGAATGTGATTACCCGCCCGTTTGCCCAGACCGTCGAGGAACAGTTGTTCGATGGGCCGGCCGATATCCTCCTGGGCCAGGCCGAAGCGGTCCGCGGCGGTGGGATTGAAATAGCGCAGCTGGCCCTGCGCGTCGACGGTGACCAGCAGGTTGGTCATCGAGTTGAAAATGCTGGTCTGGTAACGCTGCAGCCCCTCGATTTCCCTAAGCTGCTGCTTCACCTCCTGGAACAGATCGATATTCCGCAATAAGCCGCTGACCATTTTACTGAACGAATCGATGAACGACAGCCGGCTGGCCCCGAAATGCTGAACCGACCGGGCATTAAGGAAAAGGACTCCCAGCAGCACGCTCTGGTTCATCAGGGGAACGAGGACGGCGGAATTCATATCGGGGTGCAGGAAAATATCCTGGAAAAAATCGCGGCCCGGTTCATTGACCACCAGGGTTTCCCTGCAATCGAGGACGAAATCCACCGATTCCCGCTCCAGTTGAACCTCCGAAGGCACCGGGAACCGGCCCCGCTTGTGCAGCAACGGCAGAACCTCGGAATCCTCCGGACTGATGACGTAGAGCGCGGCGAGATCCGCCCGGGTAATATCCAGGGCCTGCTCGACCAGCGACCGGCTCACCGACTTTTTATTCATGTCCTGACTGAGCACGTTGGTTGTGCGAACCAGCTCGTCGATAATCGAGTATTTCTGCACAGGATTCCTCCTGCATATACCTTAGTGGAGGCAATGCAATAAATAAAGTCCTTTTTCGTAATGTTTTATCCGGGATGACGCGCTTGCGAAGGCCAGGTCGATGCAGAATACTGAAAGCTATGAGAAGCCTCGCCAAGAAAGTGCTTTTTTTATACCCCCACTCGGTGGTCCAGGGCCAGATGATCGATCTGCTGATCCAGTCGGAATTCGAAGTGGCCACCATAAACGATCACCAGAAGGCAATGCAGCTGATCAACCGATTCAAAGGGTCGATCCTGCTGGTGAACATCGAGGATCACCTGAAAGATGATGAATGGGAGTATTTTATCCGAAATGTGGTGCAGGGTCAGGGCCATCATCAGACATTGGTGGGAATCATGGTGTACAACAGCGACTCCGCCCTGGCAGAACGCTATCTCATCGACATCGGTGTGCCATGCGGCTTCGTCCAGCTCAAGCTGGGCTTGATGGACAGCACCAGGATCCTGATTAAGGCCCTGATGGCCAATGAAGCCAAGGGCGACCGGAAGTACGTGCGGGTGAGTTGCCCTCCCCGCAAAGCGAAGATGAACATTAAAACTCCCGGTGAACAGATTAACGGCGAGCTCCTGGACATTTCCTCGGCGGGTTTCGCTTGTATCATGGAGAAACAACTCGAAAACGGCAGCGAATTCGATGACATGCAGTTATCGCTGATCGGTTCGATCATGCATGCCAGCGGAAAGATCATGGGCCACCGTACCCAGGAAGACGGGAAGGACATTACCGTTATCCTGTTCAATGACATCAGCCGGGAGACAAAGGGGAAAATCTACCAGTTCATCCGCAAGACCCTACAGGCGGAGATCGATGAAGTGTGAACCCGGCGGCTCAGGCGTAATCCGGGCCCTTGCGCCGGGGCGGTATTTCAAGTATAGAATCATTGAAATTTTCCTAGGCAGGTATACATGAGCAAAGATGTTCTCAGCAAATGGAGCCCCGGCGATTCCGCCAAACTGTACGGAATCAAGGAATGGGGCGCCGGTTATTTCGACATTGATGAGCAGGGCGAGGTGGTGGTGGAGGTTCCCGGGAAAGGAAAGCGGGTCGCCGTCAGCCTGCTGGACATCATACGGGGGCTGGCCGAACGCGGTACCCACATGCCGGTGCTGCTGCGCATCGAGAACCTGCTGGACGCCCAGATCAGCCTGCTGAACGAGAGTTTCGCCAGGGCCATCAGGGAAACGGGATTCAAGGGCAAGTACCGTGGCGTGTTCCCCATAAAGGTGAATCAACAGCAGCAGGTCATCGAAGAAATCGCCCGTTTCGGCGAGCGCTTCTCCCACGG
>CAWZYW010000547.1:0-2463 GCA_963966255.1 uncultured Salinispira sp.
GTACAGGTCCGCGATCAGCTTGAAGGTCTCAAATGTCCTTCGGGCCCAGGTGTCCGGAAGCGGATTGTTATCCGGCTGGAGGAAGATGCCCATGGGGCGCTGGCCGCTGGTCTGAAGATCGTCGGTCATTTGAAGAAACGAAAAGGGACTCTCGCTGCTTTCCCTTCGTCCCGCCAGGTAGGTAGTCGTATTGAGTCCGTATCCCCGGGCATCGGCGTAGACGAATACCGGATGAAACAGCACCTCGTTACCAGGAAGGTAGAAAAACGGCAGTGCCAGGAGCGGAATATTGCCGACGTAGAGCCGGGCTCCATCGACGCCCCATTCTCCCGGGGACAGGAGCCAGAGCTTGTCGAAATCGATTCGATAATACGGTTGTTCGCCACCACGGGAGGAGGATATGCGGCCTTCATCCATGATAATGACGTTATTCTGGGTGCGGGTGATAAAGCGGGCGGAAAAACGATAGTCCAGCTCTTCCTCGCCGCCGAGCCGCCGATAGATTTCCGCGGCTTCGCTGTCGGATGAGTTTTCCGCCTCGCCCTCGCCTCGGACGAACAGGGTCTCGTTTTCATCCAGAAGGAACAGCAGCTTCTCGCCGAAAAACCTGTCCTGCTGACCCGCCTCCCCGGCCATTTCGTAGTGGACATTCCCCTCGGCGCTGAGCTGCCTGAGAGCCTGATTGTAAATAATCAGATCCGCGGAAATCAAATGCCTCAGGGAGAATTGTTCGTCATCAACGCTGATGATGACATTGCCCTGCAGTTCGAGTTCGTCGCCGCTCTCCCGACGAACGTAGCTCGCGCTGTCGGCTTCTTGAACCTCGGCAAGCAAGCGGCTCTCCGGGGGAACCGCCCGGGGTCTTTCGTCATCGAGCACCAGGAGCTCGCCCAGACGGGCCTCAAGGACCAGGCGGTTGCCCGAGGGATCCAGGCCGTATTCCCGTGCCAGGAGCACCAGCTCCTCGTAGCTGAGCTCAGCCTGAGCATTCAAAGTCGCGGAGGCCACGAGGATCAGCGCGATGATCAGCAGGAGGCGGTAGAGATAAACGCTTCGCGGGATAACGGGGAGCTGCATACTGCTGAGAATTATAGGCCATAATGCGCCGCCGGTGGAACCGGGCGGCGCCGGGCGGGGCTTAGGAGCTGGTATCGATCCCCAGGCTCCCGGCCAGGCGGGCCGATGGATGGTGCTCATAATGCTCAGCCAGGAAGCGGCCGGTATGACTCTCAGCCTCATCCATGGCCTGTTCCGGAGTGCCCATGACAACGACATTGCCGCCCTTATCACCGCCTTCCGGACCAAGGTCCACGATCCAGTCCGCCTGGGAAATCACATCAAGGTTGTGCTCGATGAGGATGACCGTATTGCCCAGATCAACCAGGCGCTGAATCACTGCCATGAGCAGCTGCACGTCTGCGAAGTGGAGCCCGGTGGTCGGCTCATCCAGAATGTACAGGGTTTTTCCCGTGCTCCTCTTGGACAGCTCGTGGGAGAGCTTTACCCGTTGAGCCTCACCTCCGGACAGTGTCAGGGCCGACTGCCCCAGTTTCAGATATCCGAGGCCCACCGACAGGAGGGTCTCCAATTTGCGGTGGACCTTCGGAATTTTCTCGAAGAATTCCGCAGCCTCTTCGATGGTCATCTCCAGTACTTCGTGAATATTTTTCCCCTTGTACTGGATTTCCAGGGTCTCGGTATTAAAGCGTTTGCCCTTGCAGACCTCGCAGGTCACATAGACGTCCGGCAGGAAGTGCATTTCGATTTTATTGGTACCAGCACCTTCGCATGCCTCGCAGCGCCCGCCCTTCACGTTGAAACTGAACCGGCCGGGTTTGTAACCCCTGGCCCGGGCTTCCGGGTGCTGGGAGAATAATTCGCGGATCGGGGTAAACAGACCCACATAGGTGGCCGGGTTGGAGCGGGGGGTACGGCCGATGGGACTCTGGTCGATGTTGATGATCTTATCCAGATGCTCCAGGCCGAGCACCTCTCGTGCCCTTCCCTCCTGATGATGGCTGCGATTGAGAATATTGGCGATCCGGGGGTACAGGATGTCGGACATCAGCGTGCTTTTGCCAGAACCGGAAACCCCGGTAATCACCGAAAAGGCCCCGATGGGGAACTTCACGTCGATACCCCGGAGATTGTGCTCGCTGGCGCCCAGGATTTCGATAAAGGCTCCCTTGCCGGGCCGGCGCTCCTGACGGGGGGTGAGGAATATGTCTCCGCGCAGATACTGCCCCGTGAGGCTGGCATCAGACTCCAGGACATCCCGCAGGGGGCCGGACACCACCACTTCGCCTCCGTGAACTCCGGCGCCGGGTCCCAGGTCTACGATGTGGTCTGCTGTCCGCAGGGTCTGCTCGTCGTGTTCCACTACCACCAGGGTATTTCCCAGGTCCCGGAGGTGCAGCAGGGTCTGGATGAGCCGCTCGTTGTCCCGCTGATGCAGCCCGATGC
>CAWZYW010000548.1:0-2448 GCA_963966255.1 uncultured Salinispira sp.
TCCCACGCTGCCGCGGAATGTCACATCATGGCTGTAGTGGCTGCGGACCACTGCGGAATCGAGCAATTCGATCTGGTCGTTGCGATTTACGTATTCCTTGTCAAAAGCCGCTTTGATTTCATCGCTGGACAGTTCGCGAATGACCTTGTCGCTGATGGCGGTAACGGTTTCGCCCAGTTCCGGTTGGAGTCCCTTGGGGATTTTCAAGCCGAATTCGTTTTCCAGCACATAGGCTACGCCGCCCTTGCCGCTCTGGCTGTTGATCCGGATGATGGCTTCGTAGCTCCTGCCGATATCCTGCGGGTCTATAGGAAGGTAGGGAACGTCCCAGAGCTGATCCCCGGATGTCTCCACCAGGGCCATGCCCTTGCTTATGGCGTCCTGGTGACTGCCGCTGAAGGCGGTGAATACCAGGTCGCCGCCGTAGGGATGGCGCTCGTGGACATGCATGCGGGTGGTTTCCTCATAAATCCTTCTGATTCGCGGGATGTCGTGGAGATCCAGTCCGGGATCCACCCCCTGGCTGAACAGGTTCAGCGCCAGGGTGATGATGTCCACGTTGCCGGTTCGCTCGCCGTTGCCGAAGAGGGTTCCCTCGACCCGGTCGGCTCCCGCCATCAGGCCCAGCTCGGTGGCTGCCACGCCGGTTCCCCGGTCATTATGGGTGTGCAGTGAAATGATGATTTCGTCCCGGCGGGAGAAATTCCGGCACATCCATTCGATCTGGTCCGCGAAGATATTCGGGGTGCTCAGCTCGACGGTGGCGGGAAGATTGATGATCATTTTTCCCCGTTTTGACGGATCCCAGAGATCGATCACCGCTTCGCAGACCTCAAGGGCGTATTCCAGTTCGGTGCCGGTGAAACTTTCCGGGCTGTATTGGAAGGTCACTTCCGTGCCCCCCAGTTCGGGGAGCAGATCGATAATATGCTGGGTGCCTTCCAGGGCGATCGCTTTGATTTCGTCTTTCGATTTGCGGAAAGTGATTCGGCGCTGCTGCTCGCTGGTGGAGTTGTAGAGATGAATCACCGCCTTCTTTGCGCCTTTCAGGCTCTGAACCGTTCGCTCGATCAGGTGTTTGCGGCTCTGGGTGAGAACCTGCACGGCAACGTCATCGGGGATCATCCGGTTGTCGATGAGGGTCCTCAGGAAGTCATACTCGATCTGGCTGGCGCTGGGAAAGCCGATTTCCACCTGCTTAAAGCCCATTTCAACCAGCAGATTGAACATGCGTTCTTTTTCAGTGATGCTCATCGGCTGGGCCAGGGCCTGGTTTCCGTCCCGAAGGTCGACGGTGCACCACATCGGCGCTCGATCGATACGCTGGTTCGGCCAGGTTCGATTTTCCAGTTGTACCTGGGGGTAGGGTCGATATTTGGGCATGGGTCCTCCTCAGGGCCTTGCCGGAATTGCCGTACGTCAATCCATCAAAAAAAACCCGCTGCAGAGTACTGCAGCGGGTGTGGATATTTCATTGCGATTCCGGTTTTACTGCTACCGGACGTCCACGCGCACTGCAGAGAGCTCTTCCAGGGATAGTAGGAGAGGAATCAATGCGCTGTTTCTGCGTCCGATAACATACATATGCTAATACTTTGTATATTTATCCAGGATTTGTCAAGAGATATTCTCCGGAAGGCAGGTAACTTTATTTCGTCCCGAATTTTTGGAAATATACAGCGCCCGATCGGCCCTTGCCAGGATGCTTTCGGCATTGTCGCCGTTCGCGGATATACCGACCCCGAAACTGGCGGTCACCGGCGTTCCATCGGGAAGGCTTATTCTAGAGGAAACCTGCATTCGGAGTCGGTCGGCCACCTCCCGGCAGTCATTTGCCTCTCTTACCTCAATGAGCAGCGCGAATTCCTCGCCTCCCCAACGGGCCACCACATCACCGGGGCGTAGGTATTCCCGGCATATCTTCGCCATGGTCACCAGAACTCGGTCGCCTTCGGGATGGCCGAATCCGTCGTTGATTGATTTGAAGCGATCGATATCGGCTAAAACGAGGGCGAAGCGGAACTGCGGATCCTCGCTGCGCAAAAGGAAATGGTCCAGTTCCTTGTTGAATTTTAGACGATTGCCGATGCCGGTCAGGGGATCCTGTTGGGCGATTTCCCTGAGCTCGTTGTTCAACTCGTTGATCTCCCTGGTCCGGATCTGCACGGTCTCTTCCATGCCGAGGGAAATCTGTCTCAGGGCATCGGTCTGGGCCCGGTATCGATGCACCAGGTTGATCATCTGAAAGGCTATCATCAGGGTGAAGCCCCAGCTGCTCCAGCCGCGCCACGGAACGTAGCCCGCGGAATAAAGTATATCGATCACGGCGGTGAAAATAAATAACCCGCTGCTGATGGCCAGCACCCGGGTCTGCTCGGGGAGCTGACCACCGTATTTGATCACGAAGGCAATGGCATAGCCCCCCGAGACAAACACATACCACCATAC